>NZ_JBSFDA010000008.1:0-121480 GCF_053593675.1 Streptomyces sp. NPDC002156
CGTGGAACTCGGGGAGTGAGCCGGGGAGGGAGTCCCAAGTGGTGAGGCGCTCCCATCGCGGCGAAGCCGCGCACGCCGGAGAACCTCAACCAGCTCGCCGCCCTCACCCGGGAAGCCGACGCTCGCCGCCGCGCCATGGCGGACCGGGGACAGGGCGACCGGCCACCGGCCCGGAGCCCTCCCCGGAGCGACTGCGACAGATCCAGCGCCTCATTGAGGAGAGTCCGCGGCGCCAGGCCATGCACCCGCCTCCGAAGCCGCGCCGTCGCCGCACGCGGCAGTACCCCAGCGGCAAGCTGAACCGAACGACGCGCGCACCGCACCTGCCGATGAAGCATCACCATGATGACTCGACGTGTTCCCCGCAAAAGCCCCCGCACCAACGGGAGCAAGAAACACGGCTCCACGTCGTGAACCGACCGGTCCCTACGTCGGCATCACTCCGGCGTCTTCAGCACGCCATTCCTCTTCGAGAATGCTGAACGTCAGGGAGTCCCGCCAGCCGTCCCGTATCCATGCCGTGTGTCGAAGGTGCCCCTCGTACGTCATGCCGAGCTTGGCCAGCACTCGGGCGGAACTGATATTCCGCGGGTCACAGGTGGCGAAGATTCGATGAAGCCCCAACTGGCCGAAGCCGTGTGAGAGAAGCCGGCGCCCGATTCCTGTGCCGATGCCCTGCCCCCATACCCGGGGATGCACAATGTAGGAGATCTCGCCCTGGCGCTGCGTGTGACTGCGGACATGCAGCTCGCCCACCCCGACAACGTCGTCCCCGAAGCGCGCTGCATAGGCGAACCTCTGCTGGGGTGTGCTCGACCAAGCCTCGACGGCGGCCTTCACGAAATCGCGCGTCTGGTCCTCCGTGTTCGGTCCCCAGGGCTGGAAACGACAGGCCTCTGGGAGACAGGCCCACGAGTGAATGGCTTGCCAGTCATCAAACGAGATCTTGTCCAAGGCCACCGAGTGCCGACTCATGGGTTGATCTTGCCAACCCGAGTCGGCCGGCGCTACGAGTTCAAAACACCTACCTGTGTGCACGATGCTGTGCACCGCGGGTTGGAACGGCTCACTGCCCGGCTGGCCGCCGCTTTGCCCCGTCCCGGCCGGTGAACCTACGTATTCGATTACGTAGTTCTACTGGCGCCCACGGAAGGCAGTGTTGGGAGACTCGCCCCATGAGCTTCCCGACGGAGCCGTGGTGTCACGCCGGGGAGCTTGTTGCTTCCCTACTGGACAACCGTCGCCAGCGGTCCAACGGGTAGCGAACGCTGTCCAGTCGCTAGAGCCCAGCTGAACATTGGAGAGTCCTCCGTTGGTTTCCAAGATTCGAGTCCTTCTGGGCATGCTCGTGCTCCTGGCGCTGGCCATCGGCGCCATCGCCCTGCTCGCGGCCATGAAAGCCGACGCCGCCTGGTTCACGATCGTTCCGCTCGGCATCCTGGTTACCGGCGCGACCGTCGTCCAGTCGCTCGGATGGTTCAACAAAAAGGCCGGTAACTGACCTGGCAGCTCGCAGGGCGCACAGTTCTACTACAGCGCCCTGCTCACGGGCCACCAGCCAGAACCACTCACTCCCGTTGCTCCGCGGCTTTGTCGTCGTGCGGGAACTCGGGAGCGCCCGGTGCCAGGCCCCGGGACAATGATCGTCATGACGTCTCTCGACTCCAACCCACTTTTTGCTCGGCTTGCCGATGCCGAACGGATCCTCGTCGCGGGAGCGGGCGGCGGCTTCGACATCTACTCCGGCCTGCCGTTGGCTCTTTCTCTCCTGCACCAGGGCAAGCAGGTGTACCTCGCGAACCTCTCGTTCAGCGCCCTCGACGGTCTTCCGATCGATGACTGGGCCGCCCCCGACCTGGCCGCGATCACTCCCGAATCCGCTCTGCACCAGAGCTACTTCCCGGAGCGGACCCTTGCTCAGTGGCTGCGCGGGCATGACTACCCGTCCACCGTGTACGCCTTCCCCCAGACCGGGGTACGTCCGCTGCGCGCCGCCTACCAGGCACTGATCGATCTGTACCGCGTCGACGCCGTGGTGCTGGTCGACGGTGGTACGGACATTCTGATGCGCGGTGACGAAGCCGGGCTCGGCACTCCGGAGGAGGACCTGGCCAGCGTGGCGGCGCTGGCCGCGCTGGACGGCGTACCGACCCGGCTCGTCGTCTCAGTCGGCTTCGGTGTGGACGCGTACCACGGCGTGAACCATGTGCAGGTGTTGGAGAATATCGCCGCGTTGGAGCGCGACGGCGCGTACCTCGGCGCCTTCTCGATACCGCGTGCCACCCGTGAGGGCGCTCTCTACCTCGACGCGGTGACACACGCTCAGCAGCACACACCGGAGCACCCCAGCATCGTGAACGGTTCCATCGCGGCAGCCGTGCGCGGCTCGTTCGGCGATGTCCGGTTCACTGACCGCACCCGGGGCAGCGAGTTGTTCGTGAACCCGCTGATGTCCCTGTACTTCGCCTTCGACCTGCCGGGTCTGGCAGCCCGCTGCCTCTACCTGGACCGGATCGAGGAGACCCACCTGATGCGCCAAGTCCATTCACGGATCGCCGAGTTCCGCGAATCCATCATCACTCGCCCACCCCGCCGCTTCCCGCACTAGTGACGAGGCCGACGGTGCGCTGCCCGGTGCCATCGCTGCGTCCGCCATCGCCCGTGTGACAAGGGTTGAGGGGGGAACCCGTCTATGGTTCGAGGATGTGTCGCAGATAGGCGTGCGGGTCGGCGAGGTAGCGGCGCCAGTGATCCACGACGCCGAGCTCCCGCCAGACGGCCCTCCGCATACCGTGCTCGCCGATCTCGATGATGTCCGCGCCCGGCAGTGCGGTGAGCAGGGGTGAGTGTGTGGCGCAGATGACCTGGCCGCCCTCCTTGGCCAACCGGTCGATGTGCCCGATCAGTTCGAGGCACGAGGAGAAGGAGAGCGCCGCCTCCGGCTCGTCGAGAACATAGAGCCCGGCGTGCAGGAACTTCCCGCGGAACGCCGCGAGAAAGCCCTCACCATGGCTGACATGGTCCGGCGAGAACCCCTCCCTGTCCAGGGCGTCCAGCGCGGTCTCGGCCCGCAGGAAGAAGCCCTTGCGGGCCGACCAGTTGGTGGCCATGCGGCGCCCGCGCCCCGAGGCGGCGTCGAACTTCATCCGCTCGCCGAGCGCCGACTTGCCGCGCGGGGAGGCGTAGCGCCAGTCGTGGGAGCCGCCGTAGGAGTCCAGGCCGAACCCCTCCGCCAACGCCTCGACCAGGGTCGACTTTCCCGAGCCGTTCTCACCGACCAGAAAGGTCACCGGCGCGGTGAACCGCAGCCCTTCGTCGAGCAACTGCCGGACACAGGGCACCGACCAAGGCCAGGCGTCCTCGTCGTACGAGGAGAGATGGGCATACGCGCGTTCGACAATCACGCAACCAGTGTCGCCCGGACTTGGAAGGCGTACGTGCACCGTGTGGTCGGCGTCAGTACCTTGCGCTCGTTGTCGCCCGGGCTCCGATCGGTCACGCAGCCGTCCCACGCGTTGTGAGGCGGTGCCCTCAACACCTCCGAGCTGAACTCCGCACGCTCGAGTCGGCGAGCTGGGCTGTGCGGCCACGTGCGGCGCAGGACCACGGTCCGGCGCACTCCAATCTCCAGCATCGCCCGAACGCGCTGCCGGCCTTCGCCCTGACTGCGCAAGGCGAAGGCCAGTGGACCCGGCGCTCCTCAGGGGGTGAGGTAGCAGCCCTTGCGCACACCGGGCAGCGGATCGGTGCCGAAGGCCGCCGTCGTACAACCGGTGCCGCCGGTGAACGTCTTGTGGACGAAGGCGCCCCGCGCGCCGTAGGCAACGGTCCGCTGCCCGCTGAAGGCGCACGTCCCGGCTTCGTCCGAGCAGGCCGTGGAGTAGCCGACCGGGCCGCCACTGGCCGTGTAGCAGGCCTTCGACTCACCGGAGATGGGATCGCCGAACGTGGCGTCGGTGCACGGGGTGTCGCCGGTGGCCGTCCTCGTGGCGAACGCTCCGAAGGCGCCGTACATCACCGGCTGTCCCGCCGCGGCCGGGCAAGTGCCGTTCTGGGACGCGCACTTGGTCCAGCCGCCGGCCGGGGCACCGTCGGGCGGCAGGTAGCAGGACTTGGCGACGCCGTCGATGGGATCGCCGAAGTGGGCGTTGGTACAGGCGACGGAGGCGCCTGTGACCTGGTGGGCGAAGTTGCCGTTGGCGCCGTAGGCGACGTCACGGTTGTAGCCGGGTACGGCGCAGGTACCGCCCTCGGCGGCGCAGACGGTGTATCCGGGCGGGCCGCCCGCGTCGGCGACGTAGCAGGACTTGAGGAGGTTCGCCGCCGGGTCGCCGCCGAAGGAGGCGTTGGTACAGGCGGTGCTGCCGCTCGCCGTCTTGTACCTGTACGTGCCCGCCCCGTAGGCCACCGCGCGGGTGCCGCTGAAGGAGCACGTACCGCCCTCGCCCGCGCACCGGGTGAAGCCCGCCCGCAGCGCACCGGTTCCCGGTTCGGCGGGCGGAGGAGGATTGCCCAGCCCCGCGGCGGTCACGGTGTAGCTGCCCGGAGCGACGCCGGTCAGGTAGACGTAGGTGTCGTCCTGGCTTCCGCCGGTGATTCCTGCGGTGGGCGTGAAGATCCCGTCGTTCCAGACGACGTTGCCGTTCACGGAAACGGAGATGTCGGAGCTGCCGAACTTCGGGACGCCGATACGGCCGTTGGTGCCGGCCGGGCTGGTGAGGTGCGCCGAGTAGGTGCCGGCGGCGGGGACACGGGACCAGGACGCGTTGATCGCGCCCTGCGGCATGGTGATGCGGCCCTCGGCGCTGGTCAGGTTGCCGGGGTGCGGGACGAAGCGGTACGCGCCGGTCGCCGACTCGGGGGTGGTGCCGAGCACGTCGAAGGTGAGTGTGGAGGTGGGCGCGGAGGACCAGCCGTGGGCGAGGCTCATGAACGAACCGCCGTAGGCGAGGCCGCCGTCGGCCCTGATGCCCTCCCAGAAGGTGCTCTTCGTGCCGATGTCGCTGTTCAGCATGTGGCCCCAGGTACGGCGGATCTGCGCCAGGGCGGTGTGGTCGTCATTGGCGGCGAAGTGGGCGTTCAGCTCCATCCCGCCGGCGAACGGCGAGACGTTGCCGCCCCATTCGGGGGTGGTCGGACCGTAGATGCCCCACCGGGTGGCGAGTTGACCGACGATGCTGCGCGACTTCGCTGCGGAGTCGGTGAGCCCGTACCAGACCGCGAGCGAGTTGCCGTCCTGCGGGTACAGGCCGCTGGTCGGGTTGTCCTTGTACATGCCCTTCGAGGCGTCCCACAGACGGGAGTTGGCGGCGGCCTTGACGGCGTCCGCCTTGGCGGCCCAGGTCGCGGCGAGTGCGCTGTCGCCCTTGACCTGGGCCAGGGTGACGCCGTTCTTGAGTGCGGCGTACAGCAGCGCGTTGGCGGAGATGTTCTCGCCGCCCTGGCCGACCCGGGCCCAGTCCTGCGTACGGGTCACGTTGAGCAGGTTGTTGCCGTCGATCTTGTCGATGATGAAGGCCATCCCGCGCGTGTAGTTCGCCCATTGGGAGTCCAGCCACGTCCGGTCGCCGGTGTAGGTGTAGTACGTGGCCGTGCCCAGCAGGGTCCAGGTGTGGTAGGTGTCCGAGCCGGTGAGGTTGAACGGCGGGCCCGACCAGGGGATTTCGCCTGCCGTCGACTGCACGTTGTACATCGTGGTGAGTGCGTTGCGGGTCGAGGTGAGGTCGCCCGAGTACGCGTACTGCGTGGGTACGGCGATGCCCAGGTCGCCGGGCCACACCGTACGGTCGCGTTTGGCCCCGTCGACCAGGACGGAGTCGCCCACGCCGACGGTCGCGCTGTTGTCCCACTCCGTGGCCGGCGGGGGCCAGGCGCGGCCCTGGTCGGAGGCGATCGTGTTGAGCTGCACCGTGTAGGCCCCCGCGTACCAGATGCGGTTGAGCAGGTCGTCGCTGGAGTGGAAGTAGTTGGCGTAGTCGGCCGGGTTGGCCTTCCCCGGATCAGCGGTGAAGGCGAGGCTGACATCGGTGAGATCCACCCAGCCCGAGGTGTCGAGGAAGACGGTGAGGTAGCGGAAGCCGCCGCGCTGTCTCGCGGTGGGCATCGTGTAGGTGCCGTTGGCGGAGGCCGTGGCGTAGAGGGCCCCGTCCTCGCCGTCGCGGCCGCTGCTGCGGTCACTGTTGGTGCCCACGTACAGGGACGACTCGCTGAAGGCCAGGCCTACGCGTTGGCCGCTGCCGCTGGTGGCGCCGAAGGACAACGTTGCCACTCCGCCGACCTCTTTGCCGAAGTCGAGCGTGACGGCCGACTGCGAGCCCGAGATCCGCGTCGGCTGTCCGCCGAGGACGTTCTGCGGGTTCGCGACGCTGCCGGACGTTCGGAAGACGGCGGTCGGCTTGAGGGTGCGGGAGGTCGGCGAGTAGTTCAGGGCGTCAAGGGCCGCCTTGCTGACGCCCGTCGGGGTCACCGGGGCCGCAGCGGAGACGGACGGTGCGGGACCTGCGGCCAGCACGGCAGCCGCGACCATGGCGAGGCTGAGCAAGTGGTACCGGCCTGGCGATCTGCTCAGCGGGGAACGACGGCGCATGGAAACCTCCCGGAACGGGTGCGGGAACACGGAGACGTTGAGGCGTTACGTATGAAACGATTCAAATCTGTGACGCGTGAGGCTCAGTGGCTGATCGGACAGTGGGACGCGCGAGGAGTCTCGCCGAAGTGCCACCGATGATGGGCGCCTGAAAACGGGGTGTCAACCCGTCACGGTCACCGCGAACAGCCCTTGAAATGAAGCTCGTTGGGACCATTGACAGGGTCTCGTGAAGTCGATTCACTTGCCCGGAGGCTGGTATGGACCAGTGCACGATTCCCGCCCGGCCCGCTGGGGTCCCCATCGTGGAATCGAGGCGAGCGACGATGTCCCTGCACGACTCCGACATCGTCATCGGGTAAGCGGTCGCGACTCGTCGGCCTTCTGCTGACGGCGGCTCTCGCGCGTGCGGCGCCGGCCGTCCCGGCCGCGGTGCCCGCGTCCCCGTCACTCCGATGGGCGACGCCGACCGTCCCTCAGCCTTCGCGTGCACGCACACGCACCAGCAGAGGTCAGCCCTGGCCACCGGCCTTCCCGCACTCCGGGTAGAACGTGCTCAGGCCCGAGTCGGGCATGTTGCTCGGGGTGTCGTCATCGGTCTGGTCCGCGTAGGCCCTGTACCTGCTCGTGTCGGCGGTCGCGTCGGTGAGTCCGGTGTCCCCGTCGCCGAGGCGTGCCTCTGTCTGGTAGACGCCGTCGCCGGCGTAGCTGAACACGGCGAGGTCGGGGTGGGGGTCGTGGTCGTAGTCGGCCACGGTGATGCCGCGGGTCTCGCCGAGGTCGAGCTGCCGCGTGCGCTGTCCCTGTCCGGAGGCCGAGAAGGGGCCCGAGATCAGCTTGTCCACGGTCGGCTCGATCGCGTCGTCTCCCTGGATCTGCCCGGTGGCCACGACGACCAGGTCGCTCCACCCGTCGCCGTCGAAGTCGGCCACCGCGGCCAGTACGTCCTTCTCGCCGCTGCCGGAGCGGCCGACCAGCTTCCGTACGCCGACCGGGGTGCCGTAGCCCGTCTCCTTGCCGAAGGCGACGGTCAGTCGGGCACCGGTGTGGGAGGGGTCGGAGACACGGTCGGTGAGGCCGTCGCCGTCGATGTCCGCCAGCAGATCCCCCGACGGCGTCACGCACGAGAGGACCGAGGGGCTGCCCGTGGGAAGTGGAGGTGCCCCTTCGACAGCCTCACCGCAGGCGCCGAGCAGGACCACGGCCGACACCAGACCGGCCGCGCGCCGGAACAGCTGCGCACGCCCGCTCGGACGGCTCGTTGTTCGCATGACTGTGACAAGCACCTTTCAGACAACGGGAGATGACCGCTGAAGCCTTGGGCCCAGGCGGCAACGCCACCGCCGGGAACGACCGAGCCTACTGACTCGCAGCAGGCGCCGATCGAGGGCCCCGCGCCGGATCGGACCTTCCGCCGTCCAGCCCTGCACACCAAGGGCATGGCCATGGCTGGACCGAGCGCCGCTGCCCGTTTCTGGTTCGTCTGTGAAAGGTGCCCCAAGGCCACTCGGCAACTTCCCATGGGGCACGCGAAGGAAGACCGTGGCTCGTCGAACTGCCGTGCTCACAGGCGCCGGAGGAAGTGGCTGTGGCCTCGATCGCGGAACCCCTGAGATCGGCGGCCGACTGGTCACCGAACAACTTCCCGGCCCGCCGGCCTTCTCCCGCGTCTGCGGCTTGCCGGATCTTCCGGTTCGGCCACGGCGGTTTCCGAGTGGCCGCCTGGAGGGCGGCGAGTACCGAGCGGTGGCCGGGCCTGTGCCGTCGCTCGTGCGCTGCGAGACCTACGGCACCTTGAACTCGATCTGGGTGATGGCCGGCCCGTCGCCGGTGACCTGGCCGTCAGTGATGGACTCGGTCCAGGAGCCGTCCTTTTGGAGCTTCGCCAAAACGGTGGGGGAGAGGCTGACCGTGATCTGGATGCCGCCCCCGGCAGACGGGGCACGGTCGATACGAACGTCATTGCTCATGGCGACGAAGCTACCTCCAACACACCGGTCGGCATGGGCCGTTGGCGTTTTACCCAAGGTCGTGGGGCTACGGGCCGATCGGTCCTGCCACCGTCTCCGAGACGATCTTCCTTTCGTCCTCACACGGCTCATCGGTGCTGAACCCGATCTCTGCACCGCCATCGATCGGCAGAATCCGGAGGGCGAGTTCCGCACGGCCGCAGCGTGTATCCGACCGGCCCTGCTCGTGGCGGATCCGCCCAAGCAGCGAGGAGCCCCTCACCTGCACCGACATGCCCAGCAAGCTGTCATGGCAGGACGCGACACCGCTTCTCAGGCCAGCAGGACGTCCTCGCCCGCCGTCACCGCGACGACCTGCGTGGCCGGCGGCGCCTCGGCCTGCACCGGGGTCCCGAAGTCCGACAGTGTCATCGTCGTCGTGGCTTTCATACCGCCGAAGTAGGACAGCCGGGCCTGGACGGCGCGTCCCTTCCCGTCGACCCACACGTCCGCGTAGACGGGCACGTCGGCGCCCAGCTTCTCGCGCAGCTTGTCCAGCCCCTGCTTCGTCTGCGTCGTCATCCGGAGCGTCGCGGTGGCATGGTCGATCGTGCCCCGGTAGTGCACCGCGGGGGCGCCGTTCACCTGTTCCTCGCCCTCGTTCGACACCTGTCGGATCGCCTTCATCTGGCGCAGCAGGTGCTCGGGATCGTTCAGCGGCGCCCGCAGGAAATAGCGGGTCAGAGCCTCGCTCCGGACGGCCGCAGCCCACATGCCCGCGTCCACCGCCCGCGAGCCCCGCACATAGACGGTGTCGCCGACGAAGACCTCCTCGACGGGGTCCATGCCACTGTCCTCGAGCTCCACCGTGAGCCGGCCCCTGTCACCCGCCAGGTCGAAGGCACCGGCGATCGCGAACACGTACGTCGTGGGGCTGTCGGAGGACCGCAGCTCGATCCTCTCGGCCACGCGGGCGCTGTCCGCGCTCGTCCTCCCGATCGCGGCGCGCACGGCCGCCCCGTGGTCCACGGCCTGCTCCGCGCTCTCCTGCGCGTCACGGTCCGCACCGCCGGAACAGGCGGTGCAGAGCACAAGGACGGCAGCGCAGAGGATATGGACGCGGCGCATGGGCTCTCCGGGAAATCGTTACTGCGGCAGGGCGAAGCCCGAAAGGACCTGGAGATCCTCGCACGAAACCAATGACGGGGCCCGAGCGTTTCGGCCTTGCCCCTCCCTTGCTCCCCTTGCCCCTTGGTTTGTTCTTCAGCCTCTGAGCCAGTCATCCCAACAGGGCAGCCGTGAACACCTCGCGGTGAGTCACCAGGCAGGACGCGGTGGCCTGTTCGATGACGCCCGGCAGTTCAGCGCGGTCCTGCGGGGAGAGGCCGTAGCCGTCGGCGAGGATCCGCAGTCGTGTCGGGGCGTCGAGCCCCGTGGGATGGAGAGCCGCCGCGGACGTGGGATCGAGCATGGGAACCCAGTAGCGGGCGGTCATGGCAACGTCCCACACTGCTCGCCCGGGGGCCGCCATATCGAAATCGATCAGGGCTGCTGCACGGCCGTCGCGGAAGACGACGTTCTCCGGGCACACATCGTTGTGGCACAGCATCGTTCCTCCCGCCGGGTCGGCCAGGGTCAGCTGCTCGCGGCCGTCTGCGGTGAGATTGACCGGCCTCGGGGCCGCGTCGAACCCGTGCTCTGCGAGTGCGAGGAGATGGGCATGAAGGGCGCGCGCGGTGGGCGGCGCTGGGCGTTCCACCAAGGCACCGCGGCGGAACACCGCGCCCACGTTCACCATGCCGCCGGCCAGGGCTTCGCCCTCTGCCGTCTCGCCCTCAGCAGTCATGTCGATCACGCTACCTCTGGGTCGGCCGTGTGGAGGACGGTCCCGAAATGCGTATCGAACCAGGTCGCTCACCTGGGCATTCGCCAGACGCTGAGGCGGCCTTCGTCCGATCATGTGCTCCGACCAAGGACACCCGTGACCACAACCAAGGCCGTGAGGGTGAGTTCGCTGCCTGATCATGTTCCGGGGGACGCGTTCGCGAAAGCGTCACGCTTCAGGGACGACCTATTCGACTGCCTGACCGCGCGTGGGGATGAACTGTTCGAGTTCACCGACGCGTTGCTGTCGCGCTGGCCGAAGGAACGCCGACGGACGGGCGTCTCCCACACCATCCACGAGATCCTCGCCTCCCATCCCCGACGAACAGGAACAGTTCGAGGCGGTCGACACCCTCCCGTCCCCCCCCGGCCCCCATCCCCCCGGGCCCAACCCGCGCGGCGGATCCCCGCGCTGGAGGCACGACAGCGCGAAACGGATCGAGGCGCTGGCTCTCCCACTCGCCCTCACGTCACGCTTCCTCCCGACGCGTACTCCTCCCCACGGGACAGCCGCCGCAGTACCTCCCTGCTGGCCGTGGCGATCAGCGGTGGCACATCGAGGTCGTCGAGCATGTCGGCGGCGGCCTGCATTTCGACGGTCCGGCGTACGGCGTGCAGGTGGCTGCCCTCGACCAGCCGGTCCAGGGTGGTGGCGTCCGCGCGGGTCAGCTCCTCGGCGATGATCGTGCGCAGCCAGTCCTCGCAGCCCGCGGCCCGAGCCGCGTCGAGGGCTTCCACGACGGCCGCCGCCAGGCCCTTGTAGAACACGCTGCGCAGCAGCTTGCGTTCGGCCGCCAGACCGGCCGGCCCGTCGAGGACGTCCACGTTCGCGCCGAGGGGGCGGAGCGCCTCGGCGTAGCGACCGGCCCCCGACCCGGAGACGAGCATCGGCGTTCGCAGTCCCCTCCCGGGCACGGTCGCCATCAAGGACACGTCGGCGAAGTCGACGCCGTTGGCCCCGGCGATCTCGCCGAGGTGTCGCTTCAGGGCGGGGGAGGCGGTGTTGAGGTCGGCCCAGAGGCCGCTGGGAGGCAGGCCGGCCAGTCCTGCCCGGAGTGCGTGCTCGGCATCCGAGGCGCTGTTGACGCTCAGGACGAGATCGCAGCCCGCGGCCGCCTCCGCCTCGCTGCCGGTGTCCACCACCCCTGGGGGTGCCGTGACCCTGGGATCGTAGCCGCGCACATGCACGCCCGCGGCGACCAGGTCGCCCGCTACGGCGCCGCCCGCCTCTCCCAGGCCGAGTACGGCGATGCGCAGGTCCTGGACGGTGGCGGAACGCATCGGCACTCCTCAGAATTGGCAACAATATCGTTGCCAGTCTGCCCTCTCGGTGGGGAGACCCGGAAGGAGGCCACGTGCCGGCGGCGCGCGAAAGCTCGTCCGGGTCCGGCCCGGTCGTCGAGGCGGTCCGCAGGGCGATCGTGAGCGGGGACTGCGTCCCGGGCCAACGGCTGGTGGACGCCGATCTGTCGGAGCAGTTCGCGGTCAGCCGAGGCGCTGTGCGCTCCGCGCTGATCGAGTTGGGCAACGAGGGGCTGGTGGAGCACATCCCGAACCGGGGCGCCCGGATGCGCGCGGTCTCCCTGGCCGAGGCGATCGAGATCCCCGAGGTCCGGATGGTGATCGAGGCGCTCTGTGCGGCCGAGGCCGCGCAGCGGGTGACCGAGGCGGAGATCGCCGAACCGCGGGAGCTGCGCGAGCGGATGGCCACCGCGGTCGGCGCCGGTGTGGTGACGACCTATTCGGAGCTGAACAACCGACTGCACCGGCGCATGCCGGAGACGAGCGGACCGCGCACCGACGAGGGGGTGATCGAGCGGCTGCGCGGACAGTCGGTCCGGCACCGGTTCCGGCTCGCCATGCAGCCGGGGCGCCCTTCCGTCTCACTGCCGGAGCATCTCGGGATCATCGACGCCATCTGCGGCCGCGATCCCGACGCCGCGGAACGGGCCGCCCGACACCACCGCGGGAGCATGATCAACACCCTGCGCGGTACGGGCAACTCACCTCCATTCTCCGCGAGTTGAGCGCGTTCCCCCTGGTGGGAGGCGTCAGGCCGGAGGCCAGGTACCACTCTCTGCGCGGACCATTGACGGGCCCTGATTGATTGTCAACAATCTGGGTCACCAAATTGGCGACAGGGAGCCGCACATGGCCGACCGAGCAGCCACGCATCCGACCCCTTCGGACCGCTCCCGCGCGCTCGTCGCGGGGGCCTACGACATCCATGTCCACATCGCACCCGACCTGATGAAGCGCCGCGTCGACGATCTGACCCTCGCGCCCCGCTTCGCCGAGGTCGGGCTCGGCGGGTTCGTGCTCAAGTCGCACTACGTTCCGACGGCGGAACGGGCCGAGGTGGTTCGCCGTGCCGTACCCGGGTTCGGCGCGGTCGGTGCCATCACGCTGAACGGCTCGGTGGGCGGGATGAACCCGGTCGCCGTGGAGATCGCCGGTCGCGGCGGCGCCCAGTTCGTCTGGCTGCCGACCGTCGACAGCGCCAACGAACGCGCCTGTACGGCGGACAGCCCCGAGGGCGCCACACCGCCCATGTGGGTCCAGCTCCAGAACGAGCTGCGGGCCGCCGGCATGGCGGCCGACCCGGTGGACGTGGTCGGCCCCGACGGCAAGGCGCTGGAGACCACCCGGCAGGTCCTCCGGGCGATCGCGGCGCACGACATGACGCTCGCCACCGGCCATCTCCATGCCGACGAGATCGCCGCGGTAGTGGACGCCGCCGTCGAGGAGGGCGTGCGCCGGATCGTCATCACGCACCCGGAGTTCACCTCCCAGCGGGTGGGTGTGGAACGCCAGCGTGAACTCGCCGCCCGGGGCGCCCTGTTGGAACGGTGCTTCACCACCCCCTACACCGGCAAGGTCTCTTGGGAGCTGTGGCTGGAGAACATCAGGGCGGTCGGCCCGGAGCACTCCGTGCTCTCCAGCGATCTCGGACAGCCCTTCAACCCTCCGGTGGAGGACGGACTGGCGCTCCTCGCCGACCGGTTGCTCGTCGCGGGCTTCACCGAGCAGGAGATCCGCGTCATGGCCGTGGACAACACCCGTTGGCTCGCCGGAGTGACGGACGACCGGTGGCAGCGATGAGCAGCGTGGTGGAAGTCCGGCGGCTGACCAAGCAGTTCGTCAAGGGCGACCTGGGAATCGTGGCGCTGCGCGAGCTGAGCCTCGGGATCGAGGAGGGCTGCTTCGTCACGGTCCTCGGCCGCAGCGGCTGCGGCAAGTCGACCATGCTGAACATGATGTCCGGGCTCATGCGCCCCACGTCGGGCGTCGCGACCTACCGGGACAGGCCGGTGTCCGGCCCGCGTACCGAGGTCGGCTACATGACCCAGTCCGACACCCTGATGCCCTGGCGCGACGTCGTCCGCAACGTCGAAATGCCTATGGAGATCAAGGGAGTCGAGTCCAAAGAGCGCCGCAAGCGCGCGCTGGACCTCATCGAGCGGGTCGGCCTCACCGGCTTCGAACGCCACTACCCGCGCGAACTGTCCGGCGGGATGCGGCGCCGGGCGAGCCTGGCCCGGATGCTCGCCGGCGACCCGGAGGTGCTGCTGCTCGACGAGCCCTTCGGCGCACTCGACGCGCAACTGCGTTCCATTCTCCAGGCCGAACTGCTGCGGCTGTGGCAGGGCAGCGGACAGACCGTGGTCTTCGTGACCCACGACATCGAGGAGGCGCTGCTGCTCGGCGACCGGGTCGTGGTGCTCGGCCGGGTCGGCCGGGTGGTCCTGGACAAGGAGATCGACCTGCCGAGGCCGCGCGACGGCGACGAACTGCGGGTCGACCCGCACTTCGTCAGCCTGCACAAGGAGATGACAGTGGCGCTCCGGGAGGCGCAGTGAGCACGGTCGACGAGAAGAAGACGGCGAATGCGGCCATGAGCACCGAGGAAAGCGCCGAGAAGAGCACCGGTCAGTCGGTCACCGTGCCGTTGAACCGCAGCTGGTGGGAGAAGCACGGCGGCGCGGTGATCATCTGGGGCGGCCGGCTGGTCTTCGTCGTGGTGCTGCTGGTCGCCTGGCAGTCGTCCGCGGGCCGCCTGTTCGATGTCACCTACACCAGCAGGCCGCTCGACGTCCTGGACCGGCTGACCGACTGGCAGCGGGACGGCATCCTCTGGTCCAACACCTGGGTCACCCTCCAGGAGGTCATCCTCGGGTTCGCCTTCGGTGCCGGCGCCGGCGCGCTCACCGGGTTCGTCCTCGCCTCCCTGCCGACGTTCTACCGAGTGGTCGACCCGTTCATGGTGGCCCTGTACTCGCTGCCGAAGGTCGCGCTCGCACCGCTGTTCATCGTCTGGTTCGGCATCGGCCTCCAGATGAAGGTGCTGCTCGCCGCCGTCACCGTGTTCTTCCTGGTCTTCCTCAACACCGCCGTCGGTGTGCGGGAGGTCGACCGCGGACTGATCGACGCAGTCCGTCTGATGGGCGGACGCCGGCGTGACGTGGTGTGGAAGGTCGTCCTTCCCGGCTCGATGACGGGTCTGCTCACCGGTCTCAAGGTCGCCGTCCCCTACTCGCTGATCGGCGCGGTGATCGGCGAACTGGTCGCGTCCAACCGGGGGTTGGGCTATCTCATCAGCGACGCGGCGGCCAACTACGACACGGCCGGCGTCTTCGCGACGCTTGTCGTGCTCGGGACGATCGCCACCGTCCTCAACCTGATCGTCGGCGTGCTCGATCGCAGGGCCAATCGCTGGAAGCCTCTGGAGGGCCGCACATGAACCGTCGTCAACTCCTGAAGAGCGCACTCGCGAGCGGGGTCGTCACGCTGGCCGGCGCGGGCTGCGCCGACGCCGGCGGTGCGACGAAGACCGGCAAGCTCTCGATAGGGCAGGTCAGCACGTCGATCGCGTTCTTCCCGATGTTCGTCGCCAGGGAGAAGGGCTACTTCGAGGACGAGGGCGTCACCTTCGAGGAGCCCGTGGTCCTCGGCAACGGCTCCAAGGTGGCCGCCGCCCTCAAGTCCGGCAGCATCGAACTCGGCGGCGGGGTGATGACCGACGTCCTCAAACTCTCGGAGACCGGCAGCGCCCTCAGCCTCGTCGCGGACATGGTCGACACCTACTACATCGACATCATCACCGGCACGAAGTTCGACGGCGCGGCGGCCGACGCCCCGCTGGACGAGCGGATCGCGTCCCTCAAGGGCAAGAAGATCGGCATCACCGGGCCGGGCAGCGGCACCGAGGCACTGGTCGTCTACCTGTTCAAGAAGGTCGGACTGGACCCCAAGAAGGACGCCGAACTGGTCAACCTCGGCAGCGAGCCCACCGCGGCGCTCGGCGCCCTGAAGGGCGGCCAGGTCGACGCCCTCTCCTTCGCCCAGCCACTGGCCCAGCAGGCGGAGGGAGCCGGCTCCGGCACCACGTACATCTCCCCGTGCCGCGGCGACGTCCCCGGACTGCTGCATGTGTCCCACGGGGTCATGTTCACCACCCAGAGCGTCATGAAGAAGAAGGGGAAGGAGATAGCCGCCTTCCAGAGAGCCCTCGTACGGGCCAGGAAGGACATCCACGGCGGCGACTCCGCCGAGGTCAAGAAGCTGCTCGCCGCGTACCGCAAGGGCATGCCCGACGCGGCGCTGGAAGCACTGCTCCCGCTGCTGAAGGAGGAGATCCGGGCGACGAACGGCTTCCCGCGTTCGTCCTTCGACGCCGCGGTCGCGTTCCACACGACCTCCGGCCTCATCACGAAGGAGCCCGACTACGACCAGCTCGTCCCGGCGAACCTGCGCGAGACGTGAACACGGACGTCGTGGTCGTCGGCGGCGGCAACGCCGCGATCGTGAGCGCGCTGACCGCCGCCGACGCCGGAGCGCGGGTGCTGCTGCTGGAACGCGCACCCGTGGTCTTCCGCGGTGGCAACAGCCGGCACACCCGCAACATCCGGTGCGCACACGACACCGGCGACGACTTCACCACCGGCCCCTACCCCTTCGACGAACTCTGGCGCGACCTGTGCGGGGTGGGGGAGGGGCCGAGCGACGAACGCCTCGCCGAACTGACGGTCCGTCAATCTGTGGACGCCCCCGCCTGGATGAGCGCCCACGGCGCCAGCTGGCAGCACGCGCTCACCGGCACGCTCAACCTGGCCCGCACCAACAGGTTCTTCCTCGGCGGCGGCAAGGCGCTGCTCAACTCCTACTACCGGACGGCCGAACGGGCCGGGGTGAGCGTCGAGTACGGCAGCAAGGTCACCCACCTGCACATGGACGGCGACACCTGCACCCGGGTACTCGTCGAGGACGGCCGTACGATCCACCCGGCCGCCGTGATCTGCGCGAGCGGCGGCTTCGAGGCGAACCTCGACTGGCTCGGCCGCTACTGGGGCGAGGCCGCCAAGGGCTTCCATGTGCGGGGACCGGCGTACAACGACGGGGGAGTGCTACGGGAGTTACTGGACGCGGGAGCCCAACAGGCGGGCGAGGAGAGGGGGTTCCACGCCGTTGCGGTGGACGCCCGCAGCCCGAAGTACGACGGCGGGATCGCCACCCGCATCGACGCCATCCCCTTCGGCATCGTGGTCAACCGCGACGGCCGCCGCTTCTACGACGAGGGAGAGGACATCTGGCCCAAGCGGTACGCCAGTTGGGGACGGAACATCGCCCTGCAGCCCGGCCAGCTCGCCTACGCTCTGTGGGACGCCAAGGTCCACGGCGCCTTCCTCCCACCCATGTACGGCACCTACAGCGCCCGGAGCATCGAGGAACTGGCCGAGCTGCTGGGCCTGGACAAGCGGGCCGTCACCGAGACCGTCGCCGACTTCAACGCGGCCGTCGACCGCGTTCCGCCCCGCCCCTTCACCATGGCCCGCCCCGACGGCCGGGCCACCGCAGGCCTCGACCCGCCGAAGAGCAACTGGGCCCAGCGCCTCGACACCCCGCCCTACCACGCGGTCCCGATGCGCCCCGGGATCACCTTCACCTACCTCGGCGTCGCCGTCACCGAACAGGCACGGGTGCGCCGGGCGGACGGCGGGGTCTTCCGCAACGTCTTCGCCACCGGAGAGATCATGTCGGGCAACATCCTCTCCACCGGATACCTCGCCGGATTCGGCATGACCATCGGCACCGTGTGGGGCCGCATCGCCGGACGAGAGGCGGCCCGCCATGCCCTTGGATGACCTCTTCGACGAGGCCGAGCGCCAGCTCACCATCTGCAACTCCTGCCGCTACTGCGCCGGTTACTGCCCCGTCTGGCCGGCGCTGGAGCTGCGGACCGTGCTGGAACACTCGGACGTCACCCACCTCGCCAACCTCTGCCACGACTGCGGCGACTGCCTCAGCGCGTGCATGTACGCACCGCCGCACGAGTTCGCCGTGGATCCCCCGAAGGTGTTCACCGAGATCCGCGAGGTGACGTACCGGCGCTACGTCTGGCCGCACCGCGCACCGGGGCGACTGGGGACGGGCGTCGCCTTCGGCGTGGCGTGCCTCGTACTCGCCCTGCTGTCCTACCTGTCGACCGGCCGCCTCTTCGTGGTGGCCGACACGCCCGGAGACCCGTACGAGATCCTTCCACACATGCCGATGCTGATCGCGGTCGGAGCGCCCAGCCTGTGGGCGGCCGGCATGTTCGGCTGGGCGGCGCTCCGGTACTGGCACGACATCCACGGCCGACTCACCGACCTCCTGAAGCCCCGCGCCTGGCTGACGACCTGCACACAGACGGCGCGGCTGCGGCACATGACCGGCGGCGGCGCCGGATGCGAACCACCCGGCCGGCGCGGATTCCATCTCGTGCTGATGTACGGCTTCGGGCTCTGCGTCGTCTCCACGACAGCGGCGTCCTACCTCCAGAACGTGCTCGGCGAGCATCCCCCGTACCCCTACCTCTCCGTCCCCGTGATCAGCGGCAGTGTCGGCGGGATCGCCATGATCGTCGGCGGGACCGGGCTGTGGATGCGCCGCGGTGGCACCGGCTTCCTGTGGGCGCTGCTCGTCCTCGCCGCCACCGGGATGCTCACCCTGCTCCTGCGGGAGACCGCCGCCTTCGGGCCGCTGCTGCTCCTCCATGTCGCCGCGGTCGTCGTCGCCTTCGGGATCGCGCCGTACACCAAGTTCGTCCACTGGATCTTCCGGATGCTGTCCATCCACCACGACAACCTGGAGCGTTGACATGGGCAACACCGCCTCCGTGGTCGCCGGATACGTCCGTGCCCTGGGCACCCGGTTCGTGTTCGCCTACCCGGGAGACCCGATCATCGAGCTGATGGAGGCACTGCGCGCCGCCGACGTCGAGGTCGTCCTCGGCAGCCGTGAAGGCACCGCGGTGTTCATGGCCGAGGCCCAGGCGATGGTGACCGGGCTGCCCGGGGTCTGTCTCTCGACGCTCGGGCCCGGATCGACCGCGATCGTCAACGGGGTGGCCGCCGCCACCTGGGACCGGGTTCCCCTGCTGGCGATCTCCGGTCAGATCGACCCCGGACGCGAGGACTTCGTCACCCACCAGGTGGTGGACCACAAACTGCTCTTCTCGCCGGTCACCAAGTGGGCGGGCCGGATCCACCCCAGGTCCGTCGACGCCGTGCTGCGCAAGGCCCTCCGCCTGGCCGTCGCCGAACGACCCGGGGCCGTCCATCTCACCGGCTCCGCCGAGGCCTTCGCCACGGACGCACCCGAAACCGCCGTGGCGCCGCCACCGCTCGACGGCGCCGCCGGAGGCGTCCGGGTCCATGTCGCCCCCGGTGGCTCGGACCCCACGACCCTCCTGCGTTCCGCCCGCCGTCCGGTGCTGCTGGCCGGGGCGGGGGCGACCCGGTGCGGTGCGTCCGACGCCCTGATCCGGCTGGGGGAGGAGGTCGGAGCCCCGGTGGTGGTGTCGCCGATGGCCAAAGGCGTGTTCCCCGAGGACCATCCGCTCTTCGCCGGCGTCCTCGACATGGCGTGCAACCAGGTCGTGTGGGAGTTCCTGGCGGGTAGCGATCTTGTCGTCGCGGCCGGCTTCGACCCGGTCGAGCTGATCAGACCGTGGTCCCTGTCGGTACCGGTCCTGCATGTGGACACCACGCCCAACACCGACCAGATCTACCCCAGCGCCTGCGAATTGGTCGGGGACGTCTCCGCGAGCCTGGACTGGCTCGCGGACGGCTGGCGGGGCGAACCCCGCTGGAACGAACAGGAGGTCGCGGCCCACCGCGACCGGCTCCGTACGGCCTACTACGCGGGCCGGGTCGCGGGCCGCCTCAACCCCACCGATGTCATAGACGTCGTCCGCGCGAGCGCGCATCCCGAAACCGTCGTCACCTGCGATGTCGGCTCGCACAAGCTCCTCGTCGGCCAGGGCTGGCGGACGAGTCGGCCCCGCAGCGTCCTCATGAGCAACGGCCTGTCCGCGATGGGACTTGGGCTGCCCGGGGCCATCGCCGCCCAGATGACCCTCGGTGAGACTCCCGTCGTCGCCCTGATCGGTGACGGCGGCTTCGCGATGGCCGCGACCGAACTCAGACTGGCCGCCGCGCGCCAACTCCGCCTCGCCGTCGTGGTGTTCGTCGACGGCAGCCTCAACCGCATCGAACTCAAACAGCGGGCCCTCGGCTATCCCAGCACGGCGACCCGCCTCGACGACATCGACCTGGTCGCGCTCGCGGGCTCGATGGGCTGCGACGGCGTACGCGTGACATCGACGGCCGAACTGGAGAAGGCCACGGCAGGGCTGGCGGGCCTGACCCGGCCGCTGCTCATCGAGGCACGGATCGACCCCGCCCAGTACGAGGCCCAGTTCTAGAGCCCACCACCAGTCGCGCAGGGAGCCGGTATGACCGTCGTCGAGCAACTGGCCGAGTTCGCGGTCGCCCAGCGGGCGAAACCCCTCACGGAAGACGTGACGCACGCGGCCGTGCGCGCGGTCGTCGACTGGGTCTCGGCCACCGTCCCCGGCTCGGTCACCCCGGCCGCCCGCGCACTGACCGAAGCGCTCACCCCAACTCCCGGACCCGCACGGCTCGTTCCTTCGGGGCGAGCAACAGACGTAAGGACCGCGGCACTGCTCAACGGAACTGCCGCGCACGCCGCCGAACTCGACGACATCTACCGCGACGCGTTCTACCACCCCGGCGCACCGACCATCGCCGCCGCGTTCGCGGTCGCCGACCAACTCGATGTCTCCGGCGAGGACTTCCTCCGCGCCGTGACCATCGGGTACGAGATCGGCGCACGGATCGCCCTGGCCGTCGGGCCCGCCCACTACCGGCACTGGCACACCACCGGGACGGTGGGCACCTTCGGCGCCGCAGCCGCGGCGGCAGAACTCCTCCGCCTCGACACCGGCCGGTTCGCGGGCGCGCTGGCGCTCGCCGCGACAACGGCCGCCGGACTGCAGCAGACCTTCCGGTCACCGTCCACGGGCAAACCCCTGCACTCGGGACACGCGGCCGAGGCCGGGGTGGTGGCCGCGCTCGCCGCCGACAAGGGCCTAGCCGGCGCCCTGGACGTCCTGGAGGGGCCGGCCGGATTCGGTGTCGCCACCGCCGGGATCACCGATCTCTCCGTCTCCGGCCTGGGCGATCCGTTCTGTGTCACGGCGACGACGGTGAAGTACCACGCCTGCTGCGGACACACCTTCGCCGCGATCGACGCCGCACTCGAACTGCGCGCCGACGGCATACGGGTGGAGGACATCACCGGCATCGAGATCGAGACCTACGCGACCGCCACCCGGGTCGCCGGCCGCGTCGACCCCCGTGAGCCCGGCGAGGCCCGGTTCAGCCTCGCGTACACAGTGGCCGCCGCACTGGTGCTGGGCAGCGTAAGACTGCGGGCCTTCGAGCCCGAGGCGCTGTCGGATCCGGCCGTCCGCAACCTCGTGGCCCGCACCACGGCACGGGTCGATCCGGAGCTGGACGCCATGGCCCCCGGGCGCCGGGCCGCCCGCGTACGGATCACCGACCGGCAGGGTGCCTCGTACGAACGACTGCGGCTCACGCGGAAGGGCGACCCCGAAGACCCCCTGAGCGACCAGGAGTTGCGCGAGAAGTACGACGAGCTGGTGCCGTCGGTCGTCGGCCGGACACGGGCCGAGACGATCGCGAGCGCCCTGTGGAAGCTGCCGGCTCTCCCGCGAATGACCACCTTGGACTGGTGCTGACATGACGGGACTTCTCCTCGACGGCACCTGGGCGAAGGGACCGGGCAGGCTCCCGGTGGCCGACAAGTACACCGGCGACCTGATCGCCGAACTCCAGGTCCCCGGGCCCGACCAGATCGACACGGCGATCTCCTCGGCGGCCCGGGCCGTGGGCCAACTCCCGTGCGGGGAACGGGCGATGATCCTCCGCCGTGCGGCCCGGCTCCTGGACGAACGGCGTGCCACGATCCTCGCGCAGTACGTGGCCGAGACCGGCTTCACCCCGGCGGACGCCACCACCGAACTCGACCGAACCCTCCTGATCCTCGAACTCAGCGCCCAGGAAGCCCTGCGGCTGACCGGCGAGATGGTCCCCGTCCAGGCCGCCGCGGGGCACGACAACTCGCTCTGCTTCACCCTGCGGGTCCCGGTCGGCGTAGTCGCCGCGATCACGCCGTTCAACGCACCGCTCAGCACCGTCGCCCACAAGATCGCCCCCGCCCTCGCGGCGGGCAACGCGGTGGTGCTCAAGCCCGCCGAACAGACCCCGCTGTCCTCGATCGCACTCGTACGGGCACTCCTCGACGCAGGTCTGCCCGACCGGCTGGTGCAGTTGCTGCCCGGCCCCGGCGAGACGGTCGGCGACCAGCTGATACGCCACCCCGACGTCCGCTACATCACCTTCACCGGATCGACCGAGGTCGGCCGGCACATCCGGGCCGTCTCCGGCCTCGCCCGCACCCACCTCGAACTCGGCTCGAACTCCCCGACCCTGCTCTGGCAGGACGCCGACCTCGGCCACGCGCTGCCGCTCATCGTCCGCGCCGGGTACCGCAAGGCCGGCCAGGTCTGTACGTCCGTACAGCGCCTGCTCGTGCACGAGACGATCACGGACGAGGTCACCTCACGGCTCACCACCCTGATCGGTGCCATCCCGTACGGCGACCCGCGCGCCCCCGGAACCCAGGTCGGGCCGTTGATCAGCGCGGCGGCGGCCGGGCGGGCGGAATCCCTGGTCAAGGACGCGGTCGGCCAGGGGAGCCGCCTGCTCACCGGAGGAATGCGGGAGGGCGCGATGATGTCCCCAACGCTGCTGGCCGGGTTGCCGGAGAAGGCCCGGCTCGCCTCGGAGGAGGCGTTCGCACCCGTGCTCGCCACAGCCCCGGTCGGCTCCCTCGACGAGGCGATACGGATGGCCAACGCCACCGGATACGGCCTCCAGGCCGGGGTGTTCTGCCAGGACCTCGACGTGGCGTTCGCCTTCGCCCACCGGCTGGAGATGGGCGGCGTCATCATCAACGACACGTCCAGCTGCCACCCCGATCCGATGCCGTACGGCGGGGTCAAGGACAGCGGCCAGGGAGCCGAAGGACCCAGCTATGCCGTCGCCGACATGACCGACTCCCGCACGGTCCTGATCCGGCACCGTCCGCCTGCTTCTTGAACCCCGTCACTGTTCGCGCCGCGACCCTCGGCCCCGTACATGAGGTGGTCGACGTCGGCCATCTGGCCCAGGCGTTCCACGGCACACCTAGAGCTCCCAGCGATCCCCGTGAACTGGTCGACAGAGCCTGGGACTTGAGTGCGCTCGGGCGGTGCACGAAACACTCCTCCAACGCTGGGAGCACGCCGAGCCGCCCTCCGGCGAAGCTTTGTCGCAGCTTCTGCTGCTCATCGACGACTGGGGGCGGCTGTTGCGGAGCGATCCGGGCCTGCCCGCCGCGAACTTGGACGACGACTGGCCCGCACCCCGATCGGCTCGGACCTTGTCCCGCCTCCGCAGGCGGCTGGGCCCCGGCGCCGACAAAGAGATCGACCAACTGCCGCGCCCCGGCTCGGGGTGACCGCCGGGCCTCCCCAAGTGTTCGAGGGTGAGGCACGTTCTTCGAATCACGTAAATGTTCGAGTCTGGTCCAGGGCGGTGACATCACCCCGGAGGGATCGGAGTGGCAATGAGGGGATGGGCAGGGGCAGTAAGTCGCGAGGGGTGGTCCAGGTGCGAGGTTGTAGGCGTCTGTACGCCGTCTGCGGGTTCTGCCTGCGGTACGGCGCCTCGCACCCCGAGCAGCTTGCGGAGCGGATCACCGAGCGGGGCATGGACGCGGTCGCCCTGACCGACTGGGACACCCTCGGCGGGGCCGTCCGTTTCGCCAAGGCTGTGGACCGGGCCGGTATCCGCCCCCCTGTTCGGAGCGGATCTTGCGGTGGAGGCGCCTCCCGAAGTGGCTGGACGCACAGAGCGGCCCGCAACAGCGACGACTTACCCGAACCCGAAGCCCCGATCACCATCACGAACCGCTGCCGCTCCAGCCGCCCGGCCAGATCCTCCACCAACTGCTCCCGGCCGAAGAACCACTCCGCGTCCTGCCGACGACGCTCTCATTCCTGGGCATCCCCGTCGCAGGAGCGCACGTGCGCCAGGGGCACCGCACCGCCAGTGTCCGGTAGGGCGGAGTGCCTGCCTGCCTTCCGCCGCAACTACCGCAAGCCCAAGGCGAACTCCGGTAGCGGACCGTCCCCCGCGTCCAGCGGTCGCTCCTTGTGCGGCATCGCCACACCTCCCCGTTCCCCCAGGTGACGGCCCGACAGCCGCGTCACATTTTTCATGAGTTGTTTGTTCGGCACCAGTACGCCGAAGACGAACAACGCGCGGGCCACTACACCTGGAGCGACCGGCCCGGCCGCACTCGTGACGGCCAACGGCCGAGGTTGAGGAACCGGAGCGGGAGTACAGGATGAGACTCGTCGCCCCGTCTGTCCGGAAACAGCAAGGAACGGATACTCACACTCCCGAAAGGATCTGCCGATGAAGAACCTTCGTACGACTCTGGCAGTCGGAGCGACAGCCATCGCGGCCGCACTCATCAGCACGTCCCCGACCGCCGCCTCGCCTGAGATGACTCCCTTCGACCAGGCCGCCGCCTGTATCCAGCCGGTGAATCCCGTGAGCGCCGGGGCGGCGCAGGTTCACCTTTTCTTGTGCGACAACGGCTGGCATGGGCAGATCACTGGTGCCACCCCTGGGGATGAGATCTGGGTGACGAACGCATCGGGCGCCGTGACCGCTTGGCGTACGGTGCCCACGGGCGCGACCTCGATGAACAGTGGCACGGTCGGCACCTTCGGGTCACCGTGGCGTGCCTGCGGAAAGGACATCAGTCGCGGCGTGATCGGATGCACCGCCTACAACTGATCTGAGCTCAGCGCAGGTTCGACCGCGGCTGGAACGTGAAGCCCTTCACCACGTGTCGCGTGGTGAAGGGGTGACGCTCGCGTACTGCGTCCCCGTCGGCGGGCGAGATGCCCAGAGCCCGCACAGCCCGCATCACATCATCGCAATGCGGCGTGATCCCGTGAATCTTCTGGGACAGAGGAGGCGGCTCATCGTGTTTGTACGCCCACATCAGCGCCGCTTCTTCAGCGCGGGGAAATCTGGATTGCATGCGATGGCTTCGTAGACAACACAGGCCAGAGAGCAGAGATCGGTGGCCCTGTTCGTCGGATGGCCAGACATCTGCTCCTGCCGGCGCCTGTCACGCACGACGGTCGGTGGGGCCGTCCTCGTCGCTTTCCCGGCGGTGCGTGCGGTTTGCGGTCTCCTCGGTGTCGACCGGCTCAGCGGACAACAGCAGCGGCTTGCCGCCGCGCCGGGCCGGCTCCAGCCAGTACAGCCGGTACGCCCCCGGTGGCGGCAGCGGCGGCGCGCCGTCGGGCAGGAGAACGCAGGTCTCGCCCACACGCGCCGAGGCCCCGATCTCCCCCAGGGCGACGGCGATCCGGCCTGCCCGTAGGGCGGCGATACGGCCCCGCCGGCGCCGCCGAGCCCGCCACCGGGACTGTCCGGCCCACACCGCCAACGGCACGGCGTGGAGGCCGAAGATCACACCCACTGTCACCATCATCTCCAGCGCCCCGGGCCTCTGCTCCTCCGGCAGGCCGACGTACTGCCTCCGAGAGGCGTCCACCGCGATCCCCACACCGATCACGAGGGCTCCCCAGCCCAGCAGGACGGCCCACGCCACGATCGGCGGCCACACTCTCCGTCCGGCGATCAACGCCCATTGCACCGCGGTCACCTCACCCGCACTGTTGGCCGCCCACGCCTTCGGGCTTGTCCACACATCGGCCGTTGACAGCCCGCCCACGCCCTTGGTTCGCCCGCACCGCCCCACCTCCACGGCCGAGACCTCCGCTCTCCTCATGTACTGAGGGCAGACGCTGCTGAGTTTTTCTCGGTTGCGCTACACCTTCGCCGCGCGGCTGACCTGCGATAACGGTCATCGGCTCCGCCTCAAGTAAAGAGGGCAGGATGCTTTTCTCATCCCAATACGGGTGTGTAGCTCCCCGCTTCGAAATCCCTCGGCCCGTCGGCGGATCTGGCCGCTCATCGGGATGCTGCCCTGTCCCCATCGGTTGCCCGGCCGTCGTTCCGGACGGGCTGTGGGAGATCGCGAAGCCGCTGAACCCGCTGTCGAGAGTGAGGCCTCACGGCGGCGTAAGCCAGGACCCGCCTGATGAGACGCGACTTCCTCGGGCTGCTTCCGGTTGACGAGTTGTCAGGGACCGGCGGGCGCAGGCCAAGACGCTTCGTGCCCTGGAGGCGCAGACGATCGGGCAGCCGGCCGTGCTGCCCGGTGCCACGGTCCTGTGGATCCTGGCGTGGGTGCGTATCGATGTGCGGTTCGCCGCAGGGGCCCATGCCTGTCTCCGTCGGCGTTCAGGAATAGCCGCGGGCCCGTCCCGCGTTCCCGCGAGCATGACGACGGATGGGCCCTGGCCCGAGGTACTGCGATACACGGCTTTCTCCAGCATCTCTGACGGCGGAAACCCCGCGGGCGTCGTTCTGGATGCCGCTGCCCTGGACGACAGCGACATGCTGGCCATCGCCGCCGACCTCGGGTACTCGGAGTCCGCGTTCTTGTCCGCACCCCCGGAGGGCCTCGGCGGCAAGGAAGGTCGGGCGTACAGCATCCGTTACTTCAGCCCCAAGGCCGAGGTGCCGTTCTGCGGGCACGCGACCGTCGCGGCCGCTGTCGCCCTCGCGGAGCGGATAGGACCTGGGGAGCTGGTGTTCGCGACGCGCGCGGGCACCGTGCCGGTGGAAGTGACCGAGGAGCAGGGGACCGTCAGGGCCACACTCACCAGTGTCGAGCCGCACGTCGAGGAGATCGCCGATGCGGATCTCACGGAGGCGCTCGCCGCGCTCGGCTGGCCGGCCGCCGATCTCGACCCGGACTTTGCGCCCCGGATCGCGTTCGCCGGTGCCCGTCATCTCGTTCTCGGGGCGGCGACCCGTGCGCGCCTCGCGGATCTCGCGTACGACTTCGCGCGCCTCGAAGCCCTGATGCACCGCTTGGACCTGACCACGCTCCAGTTGGTGTGGCGAGAGTCGGCCACCGTTTTCCATGTCCGGGCCCCGTTCCCCGTCGGAGGCGTCGTCGAGGATCCGGCAACCGGCGCCGCGGCCGCCGCGTTCGGTGCGTACGCCCGCGAACTCGGCCTGGTTTCCGAGGACGCCGTCCTCACCCTGCACCAGGGCGAGGAGCTGGGCCGCCCTGGCGAACTCACGGTGACGCTGCGCGCGGGAGACCCGCGCGTCCGTGTCAGCGGCGCGGGAGCCCGCATTGGCTGAGCGCCAGGTAGATGGCAGGGCAGCCCGTGGCAGCTGCGGGTGGAGAAGATCGGGCCAGACCTCCCGTGGCCAGACAGCACCGAGATCGAAGTCGGCGGAACACCCCCCACGTCCGAGGGACGGACGCCCCCCTGAACAGGTCCACCAGGCCCGTAACACCCCCGAGTTGGTGGGACGGACCGATCCGCCAGCCCCGCCGTGGCGGGAGCCGGCCGGGGCGTCCTTGCGGCTGGAGGCGGTGTGGCTGGGGCGGCAGGGCACCGGGCCGGGTCGCTGTGCCGGGCCGCGCGGACGACCGGCCTGGCCGACCGGCTGGGTGTGCGCGGTGCTGACCGACTCCGTCCGCTATGCCGATGTGGCGCAGCACCGGCTCGCCGATGTGCTGGACGCGGAGCGGCTGCTGCCCTCCGAAACGATGGCGCGGAATTCCGTCATCGGCCCGGCCGCCTCGATGGCGCGTTGCCCGTTGTGGTTGTGGACGTCGAGCATCCCGCCCTGCGCCCGCGCCTTCGGCGATTCTTCCGCCTCGTAGACCTCTGCTGGTATGCCGTGGATGTGCGGGGCGTGGGCCGGCGTGAGTCCGCCGAGCCCGGTTCCGATGATCGTGACGTGGGGTGCGTGACGCCTCTTTGCTCTTGCGGCCGGAGTCGGCCGACCAACGCGTTGGTGCGCTGTTCCAAAGTGGGGCCGCATGGCACTTTGGTACGGCGCACCAATTTGGATCGCTGCACCAAATGTGGCAGCATCGAGGCATGACGACGCGAGCGCGCCGGCCACAGCGGCGCAACCAGGTGCTCTCCCGGGAGCAGATCATCGGCACTGCGGTCGAGATGCTCGATGCGGGCGGCGAGAGCGCGCTGACCATCCGGGCGATGACCGAACGGCTGTCCACCGGTTCCGGGGCGATCTACTACCACGTGGGCACCCGCGACGAGCTGCTCGACACGGCGACGGAAACCGTGATCGGTGCGGCGCTGGCGACCCGGCCCGCCGGGACCGCGGCCACGCCCGGGGACGAGATCCGTGTCGTCGCGCTGGCCCTGTTCGACGCGATCGCCGCACATCAGTGGCTCGCGACGCGGCTGACCCTCCAGATCGTCCGGAATCCGGTCGGCCCGGTGACGGTGGGGATTTTCGAGCGGATCGGCGGGCAGGTGGGCGCCCTGGGCGTGCCGCGAGCCTCCTGGTTCGACGCGGCTTCGATGCTCGTGCACTACATCCTCGGAGCCGTCAGCCAAAACGCCCGCATCGAGGGGGACACCTCGGGGATCGACCCCAGCGGGGATCGCGACGAGTTCTTCGACGCGGCGTCGACGGCATGGCAGGGACTCGACCCGGAGGCATACCCGTTCATGCACGCCATCGTCGGCCAGATGAGAGAGCACGACGACCGCGAGCAGTTCCTCACCGGCATCGCCGTCATCCTCGACGGCCTCACCCGTCTGTGCTGACCCGGCCGATCCGGCTGGGTGACCCCATCGTTCGTTTCTCGAAAAGGACATCTCTCATGCATGACGTCGTGATCGCGGGTGGCGGCCCGGTCGGTCTGTTCCTGGCCGGCGAGCTGGCCCTGTCCGGCTGCTCGGTTCTGGTCCTTGAGCGGGACCCGGAACTCACCTCGCCCCTGAAAGCGTTACCGCTCGGGCTGCGGGGCCTGAACGCCGCGTCGGCCGAGACGTTCTACCGCCGCGGCCTCCTGGAAGCGATGGCGCAGGCTTCGGGAGTCGACCCGGCGAAGGTGGGCGCGGATCCGGAAGCGGTCGAGGCGCCCGACCCTCGTGAGCTGAGCCATTTCGCGGGCATGACGCTCGACGCGGCCGACATCGACACAGCCACCCTCCCGCCTCGGTTGCCCAGCCCGGCGATGGAGGGGTTCATGACGAGCCTGGAAGCGATCGGAGCGGTGCTGGCCGAGCGGGCCACCACGCTCGGAGCCGAGATCATCCGGAATGCTCCCGTCACGGCCGTGGCGCAGGACACCGGATCTGTCCTCGTCACGGCAGGCGGCCAGGAGTACCAGGGGCGCTGGCTGGTGGGCTGCGACGGCGGGCGCAGCGCCGTACGTCAGCTCGCAGGCATCGAATTCGTGGGCACCGAGCCGCTGTTCACCGGCTACGTCGCCAAGGTCACCTTCGCCGACCCCGGGCAGCTGCCGCTCGGGTTCAACCTGACGCCGACCGGCATGTATCTGCGTACGCCCCTCGAAGGGCACCTGGGCATGATGGACTTCGACGGCGGCACCTTCGACCGCTCCCAGCCGCTGACCCGTGAACACCTCCAGACGGTCCTGCGCCGCGTCAGCGGCACCGACGTGACGCTGAGCGAGGTCCATCTCGCCTCCAGCTTCACCGACCGCGCGATGCAGACGACGACGTATCGCGAGGGCCGGGTGCTGCTGGCCGGCGACGCAGCACACATCCACTCGCCCCTGGGCGGCCAGGGCCTCAACCTCGGCATCGGCGACGCCGTCAACCTCGGCTGGAAGCTCGCCGCCACCGTGCGTGGCACCGCTCCCGAGGGTCTGCTCGACACCTACACCACCGAGCGGCACCCCGTCGGCGCCGCCGTGCTCGACTGGTCTCGCGCCCAGGTCGCGACCATGAAGCCGGGCCCCAACGCCCCCGCGCTGCGTCAACTCGTCCACGATCTGATGAGCACCACCGACGGAACGACCCACGTGTACCGAAAGACGTCGGGGCTGTTCAACCGCTACGACCTGGGCAGCCAACAGCCCCTCATCGGCCGCACCGCCCCGGACTTCCGCTTCGAGGACGGCACTCGCCTCGGCGAACTGCTGCGCCAGGGGCAGGGAGTCGTGCTCGACTTCAGCACCGACCGTGCGCTGCAGGTCGCGGCGAAGGGGTGGGAAGGCCGGATCCACTACGCGGCCGGCCCGGCGCGCAACGACCTCGGGCTGGGTGCCGCGCTGATTCGGCCCGACGGAGTCGTGGCCTGGGCGAGCGAACCCGCCCCGGATCGCGACGCGTTCGAGCAGGCGGCTGCCCAGTGGTTCGGCGCGCCGCAGAGCTAGCACGAACGGCGGCTCCCCGGCCCCGTTCCAGACCGGCGCCGTTCACCCGCTGCGGATCGACCTCCCCTGCGCCGGAGCATCGGTCTGGAAGCGCAAGACCGCGAACGAGGCCCAGGCCCCTCCACCGCGTCAGGCAAGGCGGCCTGACATCGAACTCCTCGAGCACCAACACGCTCAAGCACCGCCGTCATACCCGACAGCCGAAGGGCAACGACCGTGAACAGCACCATCAACACCCCCTCCAGCGGAGAAGGTTCGGCCCCGCACACAGTTGCCTGGGTTCGCACATGGGGCGCCTCCCCGCAGGCACCGGACAACTCCGTCAGCTGCGTCGAGCCCTTCGAGAACGCGACGCTGCGGCAAATCGTCCGCATCACAGGAGGCGGACACCGCATCCGCATCCGTATAAGCAACGAGTACGGAACCGCACCGCTGACCATCGGCGCCGCACGTGTCGCCATCACGGACACCGACGACGGAGTCCAGCACGGAAGCGATCACGCGGTGACCTTCAGCGGTCAGTCAACCGTCACCGTGCCGGCGGGCGCGCCGATCCTCAGTGACCCCATCGATCTGCGGACCGCCGCGCTGTCCCGGCTGACCATCAGCCTTTACCTGCCCGGCCGAGTCGACACCGCGACCTGTCACGGGACCTTCCACACGCTCGGCTGGCTCATCCCCGGCGACGCGAGCGCCCTCATGTCGCTGCCCGCGGACGCCGCGCCCTTGCCGGCACAAGCCCTGATCACGGCCGTGGAAGTGCAGCCTGAGACACCGACCCGGGCCATCGCCGTCATCGGCGACTCCCGCGTCGATGGCGTGGGATCCACCCCCGGCACCGACCGACGCTGGACGGACAGGCTCGCCGAACGCCTGGCAGCCCGCGGCGGACAGGCACTCTGTGTGGTCAGCCAGGGCATCAGCGGCAACCGGATGCTCACCGACGGCATCGGCACCGCCGCCCTCGCCCGCTTCGATCGCGACATCCTCGCCACGCCCGGCCTCAGCCATGTGGTGATCGCCGTGGGCAACGACCTCATCTTCTCCTTCGCCCCACGCACCGAGGAGACCGCCGGATTCCTCTCGATGTTCCCCGGCTCACCCGTCGACGTCGACGACATCGTCGCAGCCCACCTCCAACTGGCGGCTCGAGCCCGCGCGCACGGCGTGAAGGTCCATGCCGCGACCATCGCTCCCTACGGCGGCTCGGAAATGTACACAGCCCAGGGTGACAAGGCGCGCGAGCAGGTCAACGCATGGATCCGCACGAGCGGCGCCTTCGACGGCGTACTCGACTTCGACGCCGTCTGGCGCGACCCCGCCGATCCCAGCCACATCCGCAGCGACCTCCACATGGGAGACAACCTCCACGGCAGTGACGCGGGCTATGCCGCCCTCGCGGAGTCTGTCGACCTCTCCCTCTTCGAGGATCAATAGGCAGTTGTACGGTCGGGCCGGATTCGAACTGCTCCGCAAGATGATCCTGCTCCAGCAAGCCTCTGTACCCGCTCTCCAAGAGCTGTGCCAGAGCCCGCTGCCAGCCGCCCTGGCCAGCGGGCCACACCAGCGAAACAGCGCCAGTCACCGAGCTCGAACGCTCACTCACCGCTATCCGCCCGACCCCGGCAGTGGGCGGCGCCCGTACGCCCGTGCGGACCGCTCGTCGGAGGACCCCTGTGACCCCCGGTGCGAAGCCGAACGCTGGCAAGCCGCCGAACGCCTCACGGTGGCGGTGCATCCCCGATGGGGATCTGCACTGTCCGTCCCGGTGAAACTCATGGTTGTGCAAAACGTTTTGGATATCTAGCTTGTGCGCCATGAGCGACAGAACGCCTCCACCGACCGGCCGCCTCCTGGTGAGCGGCTGCGATGTGCTGCGTGTCCCGACGCAGGGCGAGTGCGAGGTTCTGCGGGCGCAGGACATCGTGGTGGCGGACGGCGTCATCGAGGACGTACGACCGACCAGAGGCCCCTTCGGTCCGGCCCCCGCGGCTGATGTGATCGACGGGCGCGGACTGCTGGCCGTACCCGGCCTGATCAACGCGCACACGCACAGCCCCATGACCCTGATGCGCGGCGCGGCCGAGGACGTGACGGTCGAGGGCTGGTTCAACGACCGCGTCTGGCCGATGGAGTCCAACCTCACCCCCGACGACGTACGGATCGGCGCCAGGCTGGCCTGCGCCGAGATGATCCGCTCCGGCGTCACCACCTTCGCCGACCACTACTTCTTCCCCGAGCAGATCGCCGAGGCGGTCACCGAGACCGGCCTGCGCGCCGACATCGCGCCCACCTACTTCAGCAGCGGCGGCGCCAAAGCCCTGGAGGCCACCGTCGGGTTCGCGGAGGCCTGGCACGGCCTGGCCGACGGCCGGGTCACCGTCTCGCTCGGACCGCACGCCCCGTACACGGTCGACGACGGCGACCTGCGGACCCTCGCCGGGCACGCCCGGCGGCTCGGCCTGCGGGTGCACATCCACGCCGCCGAGCACCTGGAGCAGACGCGGTCCAGCCTGGAGCGGCGTGGCATCACCCCGATCCGGGTGCTGCACGAGACCGGGGTACTGGACGCCGGGGCACTGATCGCGCACGGCTGCGGGATCGTCGAGGACGACCTGCCGCTGCTGGCCGAGTACGCCGGCACGACCGCCGTGGCCTGCTGCCCGAAGGTGTACCTCAAGCACGCCCTGTCCCCGCTCACCCCGGTCCGCGACCTGCTCGGCGCCGGAGTCGCGGTCGCGGTCGGCACGGACGGCGCCGCCGGCCACAACACGCTGGACGTGTGGGAGGCGCTGCGGCTGGTCGCCCTCACCCAGAAGCAGGCCGTGCGGGACGCCACCTGGATGACCGTCTCCGACACCCTGCGCCTGGCCATGCGCGGCGGGGCCCGGGCCCTCGGCCTGCAGAAGGAGATCGGGGCGCTGGAGCCGGGCATGCGCGCCGACCTCGTCCTGACCGACCTGTCGGGGCTGCACTGCCGTCCGCTGCACGATCCGCGTGCCGCACTGGTCTACAGCGCCCGCGCCAGTGACGTGCGCACGGTCGTCGTGGACGGCCGGGTCCTGATGCGCGACGGCCGGCTGCTCACCGTGGACGTGCCGGAGCTACTGGCCGAGGCCGACGCGCGGGTGGCCCGGATCCTCGACACCTCCCACGGCAGGGCGGTGCAGCACTATGACCCCTGAGCCGTACACGCGGGCGGCGGTCCGGCGTCCCGCGTCCATCAAGGACGTGGCCGCCGCGGCGGGCGTCAGCGCCACCACCGTCTCCCACGTCCTCAGCGGCAACCGGCCGGTCAACGAGCACACGGCCGCCCGGGTCCGCAGTGTCGTCAACCGGCTCGGCTACGTCCCCGCGTCCCTGGCCCGCAGCCTGCAGGCCGGTTCCACCTCGGTGATCGGCCTGCTGATCCCGGACATCAGCAACACCTTCTTCGCGGAGCTCGCCAAGGGTGCCGAGGACGCCGCCCATGACCTCGGCTACGGCCTGATCCTGTGCAACACCGAGTTCGACGCCGACCGCGAGGACCGCTATCTCGGCATGATCCGCAGCCGGTTCATCGACGGCATGGTGTACGCCTCGGGATCCCCGCCGTCCCGGCGGAGGCTGGAGGCCCTGATGGGCAAGTTCCCCATCGCGCTCGCCGACGAGGAGGTCGAGGGCCTCGAAGGCGCCCTCATCGCCACCGCCGACCACGAGGCGGGCGGACGGCTGGTGGGGGAGCACCTCCGGGCGCTCGGCCACCGCCGGGCCCTGATGCTGACCGGTCCGCGCGCCCTGAAGAGCAGCAACGCCCGTGCGAGCGGTTTCGTACGGGCCTTCCGGGGAGAGGTCGTCGAACGCGTCGGCGACTTCAAGGAGACCTCCGGATACGGCCTCGTCGCCGAACTCCTCCAGGAGGGCGGTCTCCCCGACGACTGCACGGCCGTCTTCGCGGCCAACGACCTCATGGCATTCGGCGCCCTCACCGCGCTCCGCGAGGCGGGACTGTCGGTGCCGGACGACGTCTCGGTGGTCGGTTTCGACGACATCCGGGCGGCCACACTGGCGCATCCGCCCCTGACCACCGTCCACCAGCCCGCCTACGACGTGGGCCGCACCGCGACCGCCCAACTCCTCCAGTACGTCACCCGGGGCGAGGTCCCGCCCGCCTCCCGGCACACCCTTCCCGTCGAACTCAAGGTCCGCGGCAGCACGGCACCCGCCGCCCGCTGACCTCAACTACCCACGCCCCGCACGGAGTTGCCGTGCCGCGCGGCAATACCCCCTGTCCCGAAAGGCGGTTCGCCATGCCCAGAGTGCTCGTCGTCGGCGAGTCCTGGTTCACCTACACGGTCCACCAGAAAGGCTTCGACGCCTTCCACACCTCCGAGTACACCGAGGGCGGAGGTGCCTTCCTCGACGCGCTCCGCTCGCGCGGCCACGAGGTGACCTACGTGCCCTCGCACGAGATCCCGAGCCGGGTACCGGCCTCCGCCGACGGCTTCGACGCGTACGACGTCGTCGTCATCAGCGATGTGGGCGCCAACAGCTTCCAGCTGCCGCCCGAGACCTTCAACCACTCCGTCCCCGCGCCCGACCGGTCCGAGCTGGTGCGCGGCTTCGTGGAGCGGGGCGGCGGGGTGCTGATGATCGGCGGCTATCTGACCTTCAGCGGCATCGACGCCCGCGCGCGATGGGGGCGCTCCCCGCTCGCCGCCGCCCTGCCGGTGACGATGCTGGACCGCGACGACCGGGTGGAGCTCCCGGCCGGTGCCGTCCCCGAAGTGGTGGGCGAGCACGCGGTCGTACGGGGTCTTGAGCGGTCCTGGCCCGCGCTGCTGGGCCTCAACGAGGTCACGGCCCGGCCGGACGCGTCGCTGCTCGCCGAGTGTGCCGGGCACCCCCTGCTCGTCGTCGGCGGCCACGGCGCGGGCAGATCGGCGGCGTTCACGTCCGACGTGGCACCGCACTGGGCGCCGCCACCGTTCCTTGCCTGGGACGGGTACTCCGAGCTGTGGGACCGGCTGGTGCGCTGGCTCGCCGGAGCGGAGCTGTGATGGCCCCGCACGTGAGTACCTCCGTCACCGGCACACCACACATCGCGGCCCGGCCGGGCGACTTCGCGCCACTCGTGCTGATGCCGGGCGACCCGCGCCGCGCCCGGCGGATCGCCGAGACGTTCCTTCAGGACGCGCGGCAGGTCACCGACGTACGCGGCATCCTCGGCTACACCGGAAGCCACCGGGGCGTGCCGATGTCGGTGCTCGCCTCCGGCATGGGCATCCCGTCCGTGACGATCTACGCGACGGAGCTGTTCCGCCACTACGGCGTGCGCAGGATCGTCCGGGTCGGCACGGCCGGTGCGATCCCGGCCTCGGTGTCCGTACGGGACGTGGTGATCGCCTCCGCCGCGCACACCGACTCCAGCCTCAGCCGCGTCCTCGTGGACGGCGTGACCCTCTCCCTCGCTCCCTCCTACCGGATGCTGCGTGCCGCCGAGGACGCCGCCGAGCGGGAACTCCCCGGCGGCGAGGCCGTGCACATCGGACCGGTGTTCAGCAGCGACCACTTCTACCTCGATCGCCCCGCCCTCTTCGACGCCCTGGAGCGCCGGGGCACCCTCGCGGTCGAGATGGAGGCGGCCGGACTGTACGCCGTGGCCTGCGCGGAGGGCGGCGAGGCCCTCGCCGTGCTGACCGTGTCCGACCACCTCCGCACCGGTGACGCGCTCACCGCCGAGGAACGCGAGACGGACTTCGACCGGACGCTGCGCATCGCCGCGACCGCGCTGCTGACCGATGTCTGAAATTCCCGCACCGGAAATCAAATCGAAACCGGGCAACGTAGCCAAAACGTTTTGCACTTTCTACTGTCAACGCAGCCGCTCACTCAGCAACACAATGATCAGGAGGTCGATGATGCGATACGGAAGAAGCGCCGCCGTCGCGGTGACAGGGATGCTCGTCCTGACCGCGTGCGGGGGATCGGGCGGGGACGATTCCGGAGCGTCGTCCTCCGGCAAGCCGCGCATCAAATTGGTGCTCAATGGCGGGCTGGGCGACAAGTCGTTCTTCGACTCCGCCTACGCGGGCCTGCAGAAGGCCGAGAAGGACCTCGGCTACGAGCTCAAGGTGGTGGAGCTCGGCTCCGACCGGACCAAGTGGGAGCCCGGCTTCGAGGACGCCGCCTCGGCCGACGACTACGACATCCTCGCCGCCGGTACCTTCGACGTCACCGACTACATCGGCAAACTCGCCCCGGAATTCCCGGACAAGAAGTTCTGGGTCTTCGACGCCCCGGTCGACTACAGCGGCAAGAACGGCGCCTGTTCCAACAAGTGCGAGAACGTCTACTCCGTCACGTTCAAACAGAACGAGGGCGGTTATCTCGCGGGATTCCTGGCGGAGAAGCTGGTGGCCGCGAAAGCACTCAAGGGAACCGAATCGCTGAAGAAGGTCGGCGTCATGGGTGGCGTGAAGATCCCGTTGATCGAGGACTTCGTCGTCGGTTTCAAGTCGGGTTTCCAGGCCGCCGGCGGAAAGAACTCCGACGTCCTCGTGCAGTACGTGGGAGGCGACAAGCCGTTCGGCGACCCGGCCAAGGGCAAGGAGATCAGCACCGCCATGTACGGCCAGGGCGCCGCGCTGGTGTGGCCGGTCGCCGGGCTCTCCGGACTCGGCACCTTCGAGTCGGCCGTCGGCGCCAAGCGGTACGCGTTCGGCGTCGACTCCGACCAGTACCAGACCCTCACCGACCAGGCGCAGAAGGACATCGTCGTCACCTCCATCCTCAAGAACGTCGGCAACGCCCTGTACGAGGCCGCGCAGAACGACCAGAAGGGCTCCCTGAAGTACGGCTCCGTCTCCACCGTCGGCCTCGCCGAGGACGCCGTCGGCTATGTGAACGACGACCACTTCAAGGAGCTGGTGCCCGAGAAGATCCGTACCGAGGTCCAGGAAGCCGCCGACGAGGTCAAGTCCGGCTCCGTCACGGTGCCCAGCGCCCTCTAGCCGAACGGCCTTGACGATGAACGAGCCATGGGGCAAGGACGGACCGGCCGTCGCCGCCCGCCAGGTCACCAAGACCTACGCCAACGGGGTCCGCGCGGTGCGCGCCGTGGACCTGGAGGTCCCGCCGGGCGAGATCCGGGCGGTCGTCGGTGAGAACGGCGCGGGCAAGTCCACGCTGATGAAGATGTTCTACGGTCTCGAACAGCCCAGCGCGGGCGAGATCCTGGTCGGCGGACGGCCCCGGGTGCTGCGGGGCCCGGCCTCGGCGATCGCGCTGGGCGTGGGCATGGTGCACCAGAACCTCATGCTGGTGCCGTCCTTCACCGTCGCCCAGAACGTCGTCCTCGGGGTCGAGCCGGGCCGGCGCGGTCTGGTCGACCCGAAGGCGGCCGTGGAGACGACCGCTCGGCTCGCCGAGGAGTCCGGACTCGTCGTCGACCCCAGGGCGCGCGTCGACGAGGTGTCGGTCGGGATGCGGCAGCGCACCGAGATCCTCAAGGCACTCCACCGGCGGGCCCGCGTGCTGATCCTCGACGAGCCGACCGCCGTGCTCACCCCGCAGGAGACCGAGGACCTGTTCGCCGCCGTGCGCCGGCTGCGCGACAACGGGATGACCGTGCTGTTCATCTCGCACAAGCTGCGCGAGGTACGGGAGATCAGCGACAAGGTGAGTGTGATGCGCGCCGGCTCCCTGGTGGGGACGGTCGCCACCGCCGACGCCACCGAGCGCTCGCTCGCCTCGATGATGGTCGGCCGCGAGATGTCCCTGGACGTGGAGCGCACCCCGGCCCGCACGGCGGAGACCACCCTGCGGGTACGGAACCTCGGTTACGAGGCCGCGACCGCCCAGTCCCTGCACGGCCTTGCCTTCGACGTCGCCGCCGGGGAGATCGTCGGCGTGGCCGGCATCGAGGGCAACGGCCAGAGCGAACTCGCCGAGATCCTCGCCGGGCTGCGCCGCCCCACCGCGGGCACGGTCCACATCGACGGCACCGACACGGCCGGTCTCGACGTGGCAGGACACCGCAGGGCCGGCATCGGCTACGTACCGGAGGACCGGCTGCACAACGGCGCCGCCCTCGACGCGTCGATCGCCGACAACCTCGTCGTCGACCGTCACGACCGACCACCCCTCGCCCGCCGTGGCGTCCTGCGCCCGGGTGCCGTACGCGCCCATGCCGAGCGACTGATCGACCAGTACGCGATCCGTACCCCCGACCCGTCGGTCCCGGTGCGCGCACTGTCCGGCGGCAACATGCAGAAGGTGATCGTCGCCCGCGAACTCTCCGCCGGGCCACGCCTGTTGATCGCCTCGCAGGTCACCCGCGGGGTGGACATCGGCGCGATGCGGTTCATGTACGAGCGTCTGGTCGCCGCGCGTGACGCGGGCGCCGCCGTCCTGCTGATCTCCGCCGACCTCACCGAACTCCTCGCGCTGTCCGACCGGTTGCTCGTCCTCAAGGACGGCCGCCTGGTCGCCCGGTTCGACGACACGGCCGGCCTCACCGAGAAGCAGGTCGGCCTCTACATGCTCGGCGTCGAGCAGCACGACCGGGACCGGCTCACGGCCGGTCTGGAAGACCTGGGGGAGGAGGCCCCGTGACCACCACCCCGCTGACAGCGATCGAGACCGAAGACCGGCGCCAGTACCGAACGACCCGGCGCCGCGACTTCGCCGTCGACCTCAGCATGGCCCTGGCCACCATCCTGGCCGCCCTGGCCATCGGCTTCCTCGTCATGCTCGCCACCGGCAACGACCCGATCCGGGCCTACGAGGTGATGCTCACCGGCCCACTGGAACGCTCCTTCCGCGTCGGCCGCTGGCTGGAGGACGCCACCACGCTCACCCTGCTCGGGCTGTCGGTCGCGATCCCCTTCCGCGCCCGGCAGATCAGCCTCGGCGCCGAAAGCCAGGTCTACGCCGGTGCGTTGGCGGCGGCGACTGTCGCGATCTTCGTGCCGCTGCCGCCCGTCGTCGCCGTGATCGTGCCGATGGCCGCGGCCGCCGCCGCGGGCGCCGGAATGGGCCTGGTGCCGGGCACGATGAAGGCACGCCTCGGTGCCAACGAGATCGTGGCCACGCTGATGCTCAACGCCATCGTCGTCCGTGTCTACGACTACCTCGTCAACGGCCCGCTGAAGGAGTCGGGCAGCAGCGCCGTGCACTCGAAATCCATCCAGCAGGACTCCGCGCTCACCCCGCTGAGCGACTGGTTCGGCGTCCCGCTGGGCCGCGCCAACATCGGTTTCGGGGTGATGCTGCTGACCGCCGTCGCGCTGTGGCTGCTCATCACCCGCACCCCGCTCGGCTACCGCATCCGAATGACCGGGGCCAACCCCGACTTCGCGGCGTACGGCGGGATCCGCGTGCCCCGCGTCATCGAGTGGAGCTTCGTCATCGGCGGTGCCGTCGCGGGCCTGGCCGGTGCCCATCTCGTCCAGGGCGTGTACGGGCGACTGGAACCTGGGCTCGCCGGCAGCCTCGCCTTCGAAGGGATCGTGGTCGCCCTGCTGGCCAGGAACAACCCGCTGGTCGTCGTGGTCGCCGGACTCTTCTACTCCTACCTGCGCGCCGGGGGCGACATCATGGAACAGCAGACGGACGTCGGCACCGAGATCGTGGTGGTCATCCAGGCGGTCATCGTGCTGCTGGTCACCGCCCAGGCCCTGCCGAACCTGCTCAAGCGGCGCATCGCACGCAGGCAGGCGGGTGTCCGATGAGTTCCGTGTTCGACGTCGTCCTCAGCAGCGCCTTCCTGGCGGCCGTACTGCGGATCGCCACGCCGTATCTGCTCGCCGCGTTCGGCGGGCTGGTCGCCGAACGCGCCGGCATCAGCAACATCGCCCTGGAGGGTCAGATGCTCTCCGCCGCCTGCACCGGGGCGCTGGTCGCCGGCTACAGCGGCTCCGTCGCGCTGGGCGCGGTCAGCGGCGTAGCGATGGCGACCCTGCTGGGTGTGCTGCTCGCCGCCCTTCGCCTGGAACTGGGCGCCGACGCGATCATCGCGGGCATCGGCCTCAACCTCCTCGCCTCCGGCGGCACCGCCTACGCCGTCTACAGCCTCCTCGACGACAAGGGCGGCACCTCCGGCCTGAAGAGCGGCAGCCTGCCGACGGTCACCCTGCCGGGCATCGAGAACGTGCCGGTGCTCGGCGATGTGCTGAGCGGCCAGAACATGGTCACCTGGCTGGCCTTCCTGGCCGCGCCGTTCGTCGCCTGGCTGTTCTACCGCACCCGCTTCGGCTTCCACCTGCGCGCGGTCGGCGAGATGCCCGACGCCGCCGAGTCCGTCGGGATCGCGGTACGGCGTGTCCAGTACACCGGACTCGCCCTCAGCGGGGCACTCGCCGGACTTGCCGGGGTCTTCCTCAGCATGGGCTACGTCTCCTTCTTCGTACGGGACATGACGGCCGGCCGCGGCTTCATCGCCCTCGCCGCCGTGTTCCTCGGCGGCCTGCGGCCGTGGGGTGTCTTCCTCGCCGCACTCGGTTTCGGAGCGGCGGAGGCACTTGCCGTGCAGCTCGGCACGCTCGACGTACCACCGCAGCTGGTGTCGACGATCCCGTACGTGATGACGCTGGTCGCGCTCGCGCTGTACGCGTGGCGCCGCAAGCGCCGGGGCGGTGCTGTGCCGGCCGCTGCCTCACTCTGACGCCTCGACGACACCTCTCTTCCCTCAACCACAGAGCTCTCCCACCACCCGCGATTCGCCGAGCGAACGGGCCGGCGAGCCATGCCCGCACGCTCCGTTCGCCTCCCCTTCCGAAGGACACCCATGCGCCACAGATCTCCAGCGCGCCGCAGACGCGCGCTTCTCAGCTGCCTTGCCACGGCCGGCCTCCTCGGCAGCCTCGGGCTCACGAACGGGTTCGCGGCACAATCCGGGGCGGGCTCCTCCGGAAAGCCGCAGGACGTGCGGCTCCTCGACACCCTCACGGTGCCCGCCGGGACGACCGAACTCGGCATGCCCTTCGGCGGGTTGTCCGGAATCGACTACGACCCGCAGTCCGGCGAGTACGTCGCCGTCAGCGACGACCGCTCGGAGAACGGCAAGGCCCGCTTCTACACCCTCCGACTGCCGCTCGACAGGACAGGTTTCGCCGACGACAAGCCCGACCTCGACGGTCTGACCGTGCTCGCCGACACCACCGGTGAACCGTTCGCCCCCAAGGCGGTCGACCCCGAGGCGATCCGCTGGACCCCGGGCGGCAAGAGCCTGCTCTGGACCAGCGAGGGAGCCTCCTCCGCCGGTCAGCCCGCCTTCGTCCGCGAGGCGGCCACGTCCGGTGGGTACGTCCGCGAACTGCCGCTCCCCACGGCGTACGCTCCCGTCCGATCGGCCTCGGGCACCCTCACCGCCGGGGTGCGCAACAACCAGGCCCTGGAGGGGCTCACCCTCTCCCCGGACGGGCACACGGTGACCACCATCACCGAGAACGCCCTCGTCCAGGACGGCCCGGCGGCCGGGCTGACGACCAAGAGCCCCTCCCGCCTGCTGCTGATGGACCGTTGTACAGGGAAGCCGGAGGCCGAGCACGTCTACGAGGTCGACCCGATCTCCGACGCGCCCACCGCACCCCTGCCCGCCCCGGTCGGCACATACGCGGCGGACCGGGGCGTCTCCGAGATCCTCGCGATCAACGAGACCGACTACCTCACCGTCGAACGGTCCTTCGCCTCCGGTGTCGGCTTCTCCATCCGCCTCTACTGGACCAGCACCATCGGCGCGACCGACGTCAACGGCAAGGACGCCCTGTCCGGCACCGAGAAGCCCATGCCGAAGAAGCTCCTGTACGACTTCACCACCTCCGGCACCGACGCCGACAACGTCGAGGGCATCACCTGGGGGCCGCGACTGCCCGACGGCTCCCGCTCGCTCGTCCTCGTCGCCGACGACAACTTCGGCTTCAACGGCAGCGTCACCAAGTTCCATCTGCTGTCGGTGCGTTCGGGGCTGCTGGCGAGCCGCACACCGGACGTCAACGGCGACGGCGCCGTCAGCGCCAAGGACCTGGCGGCCGTCCCGACTGCCGGCCCGGCCGGAGACCTCGACGGCAACGGCCGTACGGACGCCGCCGACGTCCGCCTGTGGATCTCGTACACCCGCGCCTTCCCCGGGGATGGCACCGGATTCGGCCTGCCATAGGTTGGACTCCTGGGCGAGGATGCCCAGTTCGACCTGTGCGGGGATGCGTCCGCCGGCGTTCAGCGTCGGGGCGGGGGCCGGCGAACGACGGTCGGGGATCCTCGTCGAGCAGGACGACGAACGCGAGGCAACCTGCCGTGAGCGGGCGCTGAACGCCGAGGCCGCTCTCAAAGCCGCCCACGCCGAGATCCTCACCCAGCGCACCCGCATCGGCGAACTCCTCGGACAGATCCGGGACTTGGAAGCAGAGCGGACCGAGGAGGCCATCCAGCGGATCACCACCGAGAACTCCACTGCCCCCGCCTGCCCCGCGCCCCGTCTGGAAGCCCTGCGCGAGGGTGCCTCGCAGGATCAAGTCCGGAGCCTGGTCGCCGAGTTCGGATCGCTCACCGATCCACGCGGAGCCAGCGGCGTGCACTACCGGCTCTCCTCGCTGCTGGCCCCGGTGGTCTGTGTGATGACATCCGCAGACCACGACTCGCTCACCGTGGCAGCGGAGTGGTGCCGGCGTGCAGTCCCCGAGGAACTGGCCGCCTTCGGTCCGCCCTACCACCCGCTCCTGGGCCGCTACCGGGTGCCGAGCGAGAAGACGCTGGGCAGTGTGCTGGGGCGCCTTGATCCGGCCGAGCTCAGCGCGGCCGGGTTCGCCCACGTGAAGTCCCTGCTGCCCGCCGCGCCCGCAACTCCCGTGCCGCTGACGCCCGATGGCGGCCCGGAGCGCGAACAGCGCCGGGCCCATCGGGCGGCCGCCCAGGCCGATCCGCTGCGCCGCCTGCGCCAGGCGATCGCGGTGGACGGCAAGTCCCTGCGCGGCGCCAGACGCCCTGACGGCAGCCGGGACTTCGTGCTGTCCGCAGTCCGCCATGGCGCCGGCATCACCTTGGCCTCGCGTGAGATCGGTGCGAAGACGAACGAGATCCCCGAGTTCCAGCCCCTGCTCGACCAGGTCGACGACGTGGACCTCGCTGGGGCGGTCGTCACCGCTGACGCTCTCCTTGCCGTGAATTGCGGATCACAGGTCCAGAGCGCCGCGAGGGCCGCTTCGGTTGCGGCTGCGGCCGTACGTCACGCTGTCGGCGCCATCGGCTGCTGATCACCTGGTGTGACCCTCGCGCCCATGGGTCCAGCTCACCGGCGCGGATGAGAGGTTGAGGACGTCGCGGATCTCCGTGGCCGGGGCGGGGAGTCCGGTGTGCGCTCTCGCAGCCTGTGAGGGCGCACCCGAGGCGTGCCGGCAGGCCTTCGAGGGGTGGCTCGGCTTCGCGAACAGGCGCCGGCTGAACTCGCTGGACAACTTGGCCGTCATCTCAGCCGCTGCACCGATCGCACCGGTCACCCGGGGTGATCAACATGCGCCACGACGGAAGCGCTCCGGTTGTCAGAAGCCGGTCAGATCGTCACTGCGTGGATCGGAGACGTGGCGGCTGCGGTAGATGTCGCCCTGCCGGGCGCCGGCTCGCCAGGGGCGGGCCTGGTTGAGAGCGGTGTCGAACTCGGGCGCGTGGCGGTCCAGTTCACCGATGATCAGCTCGGTCGTGGCGTCGGCTCGTGCCAGGACGGTGCCGTCCGGCCCGATCAGCTCGGAGTTGAGAAGAGCGGTCGTCTGCGCCGGTGTGGCCATCGCCAGCCAGTAGTTGTTGGTCGCGGCATGCGCCCGGGCCTTGACTTCGAAGACCGTGTCGACCGGATAGGCGGACAGCAGTAGGCAGTCCACCCCGAGGCGTTCGTACTCCTCAAAGAGTTCCGGGAAGTTGACCTCGATGCAGATGGCACAGCCGAACCTGAATCCGTCGACGGAGAAGACGGTCGGTCTGACCCCAGGGGTGTAGTAGCGGAGGATTTCGGTGTTGGAGCAGTAGCGTTTGTCGTAGCGCCCCGCCACCTGTCCGTTGTCGGCGATGACATACAGGCTGTTGTGCGGGCGGTGCGGTGGGGTGAGCCGGTGGGCGCTGCCCAGTACCACCCACAGCCGCAGCTCGGCCGCGAGAGCGGCCACATGACGGTGCTCCTCCTCGATCGCACGCCAATCCACCTGGTCCCAGTCGCGGATCTGCTCCTTGGCGTAGCCCGACAGGCAGCCTTCGGGAAACTGGATCAGGCGGGCGCCCGCCTCGGCGGCTTCCCGCATGAGCCGCCGGACTGTCAGGCCGTTCTGGCGGGCGTCGGCACTGATCGTTGTCTGGGCGATCGCCATACGAAGCGAAGATGGAGAGGCCACGAACAGCACCCTAGGCATGGCAGTCCCATCATCCGCTTCACCTGGTGTCGTCTGGCGGGTCTCTGCCAACGACGGGAGCGATGGCAGGTGACCTGGACACCGGCAGCACGATCGGTGCGGACGACAGGGCCATAAACTCCCGTACATGCTGCATCAGTGATCGAGGGGGAGCACGGTGCGCCGGCCGACACTACTTCGGCATATTCGGGGCCGAGCCGGGCCATGGCGTGCACGACATCGACAAACGGGAGTCGAGCAGGGCCTGCGCCCCCGATCTGCTGCCGGATCACCGTGCCGGCGCAGCCCGTGCCCGTCCCGCGCCGGGACGGTTGAGGCCGAAGATCCGGTCGACCGCATGGCCCCGCTCGCCGAAGCATGGGACAGCAAGTAGGCGGAATTGGTGTCGGGGCCGCCACTCGGACGGCGAAGGAACGCGGGGCCATGTCAACGACCTCGACGACTCGCGTGCTGATTGGGGTGTCCGCGGCTTCCAACCGTCCCAAGGCCGAACAGGACCCAGCCCCTGGCTGCCGCCCTCGGCCCGATACGCCTGCCGGCACGCCACCGACTGGGTGGCAGACAAGACCCGCTACCGGCTGGCCGTCGACCCCGCCGAGAGCGCCGCGCTCACCGAAACGCTGCGCCGCTGTCCCGGTGCACCGGTCACCGTGGCTCCAAGCGAGCCCACTCCGCGTGCGTCAGATCACCCCGCCCCACGCCGAGAACAACGAGCCAAAGATCCGGACGTCACATGATCCGCCGGACAGGCCCTGGTGCGAGCCGCCTCGAGCAGGTTTCGTCCATCTCGATCAGTCGTAGGCGTTCGACATGAATGTGCAGGCCAGGACCGATTGTCTGTGGTGGCCTTTACAGTCCTCAACGACGCTGTCGCCTACACGAGTTGAGGGGGGTGGGGGAGTGGGGCCGGAAGTCCTGGAGGTCGTGGACCAGGGCGTGCCGGAGGCCGAGGCTCGTAAGAAGGTACGCGTGCCGGTGCCGACGAAACCCGGGATCCAGAAGCACCTCAACCAGATCAAGGGCGACTCCCGGCCATGGCCAGGGCGTTGGTGGCCAGCGAGGCGGTGGTCGAGGACGGTGTGGGACGGGCACGCGCGGGTTCGAGCAGCATCACGCGGGTGCCGAGGGTGGCCGCCACCGCCGCGGTCTCGGTGCCGACCACGACCGGAGTGCGACCCGGGCCCGCTTGCCGGGTGCCGGAGTCGGGCGACAGCGTCCCAGACGTCAGCCGTGCCAGGTGGTGTCCCTGACCCAGGGCAGCGCGAACCGTTCCAACGACACCAAAGCAAAGTAGAGAAGGATGCTCATCAACCCGATCAGGATGATCGCGGCCCAGGCGGTGGCGGTGTCGCCCACCCCACCGGCCTGCACGATCAGATAGCCCAGCCCGGCCTCACCGGCCTGGAACTCGCCGATGACCGCACCGATCGCGGCGAGAGGCATGGCCACCTTCAACCCGACGAAGATCTGCGGCAGCGCGGCAGGCAACCGTACCTTCCGGAATGCCTGCCAGCGAGAGGCATGCATCGAGCGCGCCAACTCGGCCAGGTCCGCCGGGGTCGAGGTGAGGCCGGTTGCGGTGGACAGCACGATCGGGAAGAAGCAGAGCAGGAAGACCATGGTCAGGACCGGCTTCTGCCCCCAGCCGAGCGCCCCCACCAACAGTGGTCCGAGTGCGATCTTCGGAACCGCGTTGACGGCGACCAGCAGCGGCGTGAACATGCGCTCCAGTACCCGTGAGCCGGCCAGCGACAGTCCGATCAGAACTCCGCAGGCACTGGAGAGAACGAACCCGACAACTGTCTCCACCGTGGTGTCAACGGTGTGTTCCAGGAACCGGACCGGGGTTGCGGTGAACGCCGAGAGCACGGCACCTGGCGGAGGCAGTACTGCCGGGTGGATCACCTCCAGCACCGACGTGAGGAGCCACCACACGCCGAGCGCGACCAGCAGCCCGGCCATGGGCAGCAGCACGATGCCCACGCCCGTCCTGCGACGTGGACCGCCGCTCCGCTCCAGCGCGGCGCGGTCAGGCTTTCGGCACCAGGTCGAAGTCGATGATCTGCTCAGGGTTCATTCCTTTCGGCAGCGTGCCCGCGTCCTCCAGAATCCTGATGCTCCTCGCCACCCGCCCGGAGTCCAGCGTTCCGATCACCGTGCCGGAACCGTCTTCTGGTGTGACGTACGCGGCCATCAACTCCAACTCGGCTGCCGCAGCGGTCGGATTCGTGGCGTCCACGTTCCGGCTCAGGACCTCGGCGGCTTCCTTCGGGTGGGCGAGGCTGTACTCCAAGCCCCTGAGCAGCGCGGCGGTGAACCGCTGCACCATCTCCGGATCCTGCTCGGCGATCTTCGTCGACGTGATCAGCACGTTTCCGTACAGGTCGGGGATCACGTCGCTGTACGGCAGCAGCACGGCCTTCTTCTTCGTCACCGCCTCGATGGTCGGCTTGCCCACCACGAACTGGCCGATGCCGTCCACCGAGCCGCCTGCCAGCGTGCCCATCAGGGTCTGTGCCTCGCCGTTGACCCAGGTCACCTTGGCGGCGTCCACGCCGGCCAGCCGGGCGTACGTCGGGAAGAGGTTGCGCACGACAGAGCCGGGCGTGTCGGCGAGCCGTTTGCCCTCGAGGTCCTTCGGCGTGGCGATGCCGTTGCCCTCGGTGGTGGCGATCGCGGCCATGGTGCGCTGCTGGATGGCGGCCACCGCGACGAAGTCCTTCGCCTGACCGTTGCCCATATGCAGCAGACCTCCCGTCAGGTCGATGGGGCCGAACTGCGCCTGGCCACTCACGACGGCCGGAATCACACCACCGGTGCCCTGGCCCGGCCTGATCGTCACGTCGAAGCCGGCCGCTTCGAAGAACCCCTTGTCCTTCGCGACCCAGGCATACGCGTCCCGGCCGAAGTTACCGAAAGAGGTCAGATAGGTCACCTTCTTCAGCGCCTTGCCGTCCTCACCGGCAGCCTCGTCGGAATCCGAGCCGCCGCACCCCGCCACCAGCGCCAGCGCTGTGGTCAGGGCTACCGAGGCGACCGTACGGGCGAACCTGATCATGCGCACAGTGGTGTCCTTTCCGACCGCCGAACGCGCCGGCGGAGGGGCGTCGAGAAAGACGAGACGGAACGGCGTCACGGAACTGCCGAGGGCATGACACTTGGGGCGGGCAACAGCCTACGAGGGATGAGCAGTTGTGGGCCAGCTGTGAGGCACGGGGGCATGGAGCGATACGACGGCAGGTACCGCCGACCGCCTGCCGCGGGTAGCCTGACTGGGCGTTGGGACCCGGCCGGCATGACGATTGCCAGGGGATGGGGAGACCGCCGGATGATCAGACTCACCGGTGTGTCCCGGAGCTTCACCAGCCGGTCCGGGTCGACGGCGGCGCTCCAGGACATCGGACTGCACATCGCCGAGGGTGAGTTCGTGGCGGTGGTGGGCCGGTCCGGGTGCGGCAAGTCCACACTGCTCCGGCTGATCGCCGGCCTCCTGTCGGCCACCGAGGGCGAGATCACCATCGGCGGCGAGCGAGTCACCGGAGCCCGGCGGGATGTCGCCATGCTGTTCCAGCGGCCGGCACTGCTGCCCTGGCGGTCCGTCCTCGACAACGTCCTGCTGCCCGTGGAGATCTTCGGCTGGAACAAGGCGAAGCATCGCGAGCGGGCGTACCGGCTGCTGGAGACGGCCGGACTGAGCGGCTTCGAGAAGCACCGGCCGCACGAGCTCTCCGGTGGTATGCAGCAGCGTGTCGCGCTGTGCCGGTCGCTGATCGGCGAGCCGCAGGTGCTGCTCATGGACGAGCCGTTCTCCGCACTCGACGCGCTGACCCGCGCGGACCTAGCGGTGGAGCTGCAGCGCATCCACATCGAGAACTCGTCCACCGTCGTCTTTGTCACGCACTCGATAGACGAGGCCGTGCTGCTCGCCGACCGGGTCGTGGTGCTCACCCCGCGCCCGGGCCGGATCCGCAAGATCGTCGACATCGCCATACCCCGGCCGAGGACGCTGGGCCGCACCGCGCACCTGGACGAAGTGGCCCGGTGCAGCGCCGATCTGCACGAGCTGCTGATGGAACGGGACATATCCCTGGCGGCCGAAACGGAGGGGCGATGAGCCTGCGGATCTGCGTCTTCACCGAGCCGCATCGCGGCGCCGACTACGAGGATCAGCTGCGCTTCGCACAACTCGTCGAGGCCGGCGGATTCGAGGGCTTCTTCCGGGCCGACCACTATCAGGCGATGGGCGCCGATCCCGGCCTGCCCGGCCCCACCGACGCCTGGCTGACACTCGGCGCGCTCGCCCGGGAGACCTCCAGGATCCGGCTGGGCACCCTGGTCACCTCGGCCACCTTCCGGCTGCCGGGCCCGCTGGCTGTCATGGTGGCGCAGGTCGACCGGATGAGCGGGGGACGGGTCGAGCTGGGCCTCGGCGCGGGTTGGTACGAACGGGAGCACACCTCGTACGGCATCCCGTTCCCGCCCGCCCCGGAACGCTTCGACCGTCTGGAGGAGCAGCTGGCGGTGATCACCGGCCTGTGGCGGACACCGGTCGGCGAGAGCTTCAGCCACCGCGGCGACCACTACCAGCTCGTCGACGCGCCCGCCCTGCCGAAGCCCGTGCAGATGCCGGCGCCGCCGATCATCGTCGGGGGCCGCGGCCCCAAGCGCACCCCGGAGCTGGCGGCCCGGTACGCCGACGAGTTCAACATGCCCTTCAAGTCGGTGGCGGAGACTGCCCTGGCGTACCGACGGGTTGCCGAGGCGTGCGACCGGACCGGGCGGTCCGGCGCCGGTCGGCCACCACTGGTGCTCTCGGCCGGTGTCGTGGCGGCCATCGGCCGTACGGACGCGGAGGCGCAACGGCGAGCCGCCCCGCTGCACGCCAAGAGCGCGCTGCCGCCGGAGGATCCGGTGATCGGATCCCCGGCCCAACTCGTGGAACGGCTCGGCGAGTTCGCCGCGATCGGCGCAAGCCGTATCCATCTGCGACTGATCGACTTCAATGACCTCGACCACCTGGAACTCATCGCCGCTGAGGTGCTCCCGCAGCTGTAGAGCGTGAAAACCGAGGCACGCTGCGGTGCCGGAAGAGGCCGACGTCAGCCATGGCTCGGCCGCGTTCTCTCCAGGTGCGGTGGCTTGTCCGGCTCCGGCGACGGGACGCCCCACCGCCGGTCAACGCCTTTCACCGGGTGGTTTCAGGCCGGTGGTCGGGCAGTGAGCGAGTCTCGTCGCCGAGGTCGGAAGAGTGGACGGTGTGTCCTCGGGCGAAGCTCTTGAGAGTTTGCTGGCCCGGTCCTCTTGGCGGCCCAAGCGGCGTAGCAGACTTCCATCTGCTGGCATTGCGGGCAGAACAGACTGGCGACGAAGAGGGACAGGGCGACCGGGTTTTCGGGGCTCAGGACGTAGAACACGTCGTTGGCCACGGGATTGGGCCAGGTGGACTCGCGTCGTGGTGAGCAGCCAGGGTAACTGCGTCAGAAACTCTGCCTTGATCAGTGCGTGTTCGAGGTGGGGCCTGGTCTCGGTCACCCGGAGTGTGGACTCGCCTGCGCTTTGGGGGCTGCCCCGCTTTTGTCGCGGGCGCCGCCGTTCGCGGTGATCACCGGCGGTGCCAACCAGGCAGGTTTGATCGAGTGACCGATTTGGTTTCTTTGTGGCGACTTCTCGGCTGCGTACGGCTGGTACGGCGGCAGAACTCGCATGGCTGCAGATCAAGGCTGGTTGTTCCCGTGATGGGGGCGGGGTCGAATCCGGTCGAATTTTCCTTCCTTTCGCCTCGTTCGGTGGGTTGTTGCAGGTCAACAGCAGGAATCAGACGTAATAACGCTGGGTCGCGTTAGCGGCTGCCGAACCCGAAGGCCGAGGGGCGGTCACCGGCAGGTTCTTCGTCTGTTGGTGGCACACACGGAACCCCTGCTCTGAGCTGCGGAAACCAGTCCGCTGTCGGCGATGGGCGGCGACATGCACCACATCCACCAGGGTCGGCATCTCGGTAGTCGTGCAGCAGTGCCGCCGCACGGGCACCTCCGACGGGGACTTCGTGCGGTTCGTCCACGAGGCCGACGACGGCCGCCGACAGGGCCGCCGAACGTCTCCTCGCCGCACCCGGCCACCCCTGGTCGGCTACGACGACATCGTCGCCGCTCAGACCGCCGGCATCCAGCTCACTTTGGTCCGCGTTGACGGCCACGCGCTCGGCCACCCCGCCGCCGGCCTCCTCCTCCCGGACGAGGAACGCGACCCGCGCTACAAACACCGCCGTATCCTGTTCGCACCCAGGCTGGTGGAGCTCGCGTCGAGCTGAGCCGGCGCCCGGCGGGCCCGGCCGAGGAGCCGGCCGAGGGCCTCGTACCGCTGCTCCACGGTTGCGGTGGGTTCGGCCCTCGCTCGGGGTTCGCGTGGTCGTCCGCTCTCCCAACGACTCCGTCGTCACAGGCTCCTTTCCGAGAGACGCTGCAGGTAGTTCCAGCCTGCGTCCCGCTGAGCGGGGTTCCAGACCTGGTTGCGTTTGAAGGCCGCCTCGGCATCGTCGGACCAGGTCTTGGGGCCTCCGGCGGCCATGGCCATGAGTTGCGTACGGCACGCCCGTTCCAGCAGAACGGCGTACATGACGGCAGTCGCGGCGTCCGGACCGGCGGTGACGGCTCCGTGCCGCGGCATCAGGCATGCGGGGCCGTCGCCGAGCGTCTCGGCGAGTGCCGCGCCGAGCTCGCGGGTCGCGATGAGCGCACCCGTCTCGGTGAAGCGCGGCACCTGCGGATCGCAGAACACGACGCCGTCGTGGGAGATGGGCAGCAGGGGTGTGTCGAGGGAGGCGAAGGCGCTCAGGGCGGGTGCGTGCGTGTGCACGACGCAGCCGACGTCCGGGCGCCTCGCCATGATCTCGGTGTGGATCGGGTACTCGATGTGCCGCTTGCCCTCGCCGTGGCGGACGTCGCCCGCGCGGCCGACGAGCAGCACCCGCTCGGTGTCGATCTCCTCGAATCCCCAGCCGGAGGCCTTCATCCAGACTCCGTCGCCGTCCGGGTCACGCACGGCGGCGTGCCCCCACACCATGTCGGTCAGCCCGGCAGCGGCCAGGGCGCGGCTGGCGCGCACGGTCTCGTCGATCTCTTCCTTCATCAGGGTCCATTTCAGTCGGTCGGGTGGCGTACGGCTGGTGGAGCCAGTCCGCGGAGACGGCAGAGCCCGCCTGGGGGAGAGACGGCCGTCACGGAGTGCCCGGTGTGGACGGCTGGTGGTGCGGGTCGCGGGCCGTGACGCGGATGGTGAGCGGCGGTACGTGCGACACCTCCAACGACACCTCGTCACCTGGGGTCAGCGGTCCGACCCCGTCCGGGGTGCCGCTCGCGATGATGTCTCCCGGCTCGAGGGTCATCGCCCGGGAATACACCTCGATCAGCTGCGCGACGTCGTAGATGAGATCGGCGACCCTCCCCTTCTGACGCAGACGGCCGTTGACGCGCAGCTCGAGCTCGAGCACCGACGGGTCCGGGATCTCGTCCGCGGTGACGATGGCCGGCCCCAGCGGCGTGAAGGTGTCGAAGCTCTTGCGATACGAGCGGTCCTCGTCGCCTCGCATCGTCACGTCGATCAGGGCGAGATAACCGAAGACGTGGCTCAGTGCGTTCCCACGGGATACCTGGCGTGCCGGGGCACCGATGACGATGCCGAGTTCGGCTTCGTAGTCGATGCGACGCGTCGGATCAGGATGCTCGATCGATCCGTCCGGCCCGACGATCGACGAAGGCGCCTTGAGGAAAGCGACATACTTCTCGATCGTTCCCGGCACGTCCTTGAAAGCTCCCGCAGCAATCATCTCTTCACGATGCGGACCGTGATTGACCGGGGCGGCGAGGATCTTCGACGGCCTTGGCTGGGGCGGTCTGAACGTGACCTGGGAGCGGGGTCTTCCGGTGCTGCGTGCGGCGTCCCGGATCTCGGACTCGACTCTCGCCCAGTCCGCTATCAGCGCACTCATGCGATCCGATGGACGGGCTGTCTCCGGCAGCACACTTGTCACGTCGACTATCGAGTCGTCCCGGGCCCAGACTCCGAGCCGAAAATCGTCGAACATGCTCAGTTTCAACGTACTTTCCTCTCCATGAATACCGTCCGGAGCGTCCCGCGCCCCGGACTCTCACCTACGCAGGTCGTCGCTTGCGAGGTTCCTGGGCAGGTACAGTCCCGCCACGAGCGTGATCAGCGCGACGCCGGAGATGTAGAAGGCGGGAGACACGGCGCTGTCCGTCACGTCGATGAGCCAGGTGCAGATGATCGCGCCGAAGCCGCCGAAGACAGTCACAGCGGTTGCGGAGCCCATGGAGACCAGCGAGCCGCGGTGCTTGGCGCTGAAGAGCTCCGTGATCGTTGCGGAGCCGGTGCCGGCGATGGCCGCCGTGAACACCGCGAAGACCAGTTGCGCGATCACCAGCGACCCGAACGACCTGTTGTCGACCATGAGCAGGAAGAGCGGATACGGCAGCACCACGTAGCCCACGGCACTGAACACGATCAGGGTTCTACGCCCGACCTTGTCGGAGATGTGACCCGCGACAGGCAGCAGGACAACCGTCACCAGCGCGCCGATGAGCGTCGCCACCAGCGAGGTCTCCAGCTCGATCCCCAGGAACTCCGAGGCGTAGCTGGGCATGTACGTGAGCGCGACCATGGCCGTCACTCCCCACAGAGCGACCACCCCGACCGTCAGCAGGAATCCGACACTCGGCCGCGGGTTCGTTCCGTGGTCGATCTCCGCGCCGGACTCCGTGGATGCCTGACCGCGGGACGCGGTGAAGACCGGGGTCTCTTCTATGCGTCGTCGCAGGAACAGGGCGACCACGGCGAGCAGGGCGCCCAGGATGAAGGGGACACGCCAGCCCCAGTCGCGCATCGCCGTCGAGCCCAGGGCGCCGGTCAACCCGGCGGTGACCAGCACACCGAGCAACAGGCCACCGTAGGTCGCGACCTGATGGAAGCTCCCGAAGAATCCCCGGCGCCCGCGGTGGGCCCACTCGATGAGGAAGACGGCCGAGCTCCCGAATTCGCCGCCGGCCGAGAATCCCTGCGCGAGGCGCCCGATCACGATGATGACGGCACCGAGCGAGCCGGCGACGGCATACCCCGGTGCGAGGCCGATAAGGAGTGAGCCGGACGCCATCAGCAGCATCGACAGCAGCATGACCGACTTGCGTCCCTTGCGGTCGATGAACGGACCGAGGACAAAAGCCCCCAAGGGCCGGGCGACGAACCCGACAGCGAAGACCGCGAAGGCCGCGAGGATCGATGTGACGCCGTCCTGTTCGGGAAAGAAGGTGGCTCCGATATGAACGGCGAGGAAGCCGTAGACGGTGAAGTCGTACCACTCGAGGACGTTGCCGAGAGTGGCGAGGACCGTCACACGCTTGAGAGTGGACGGATCCACGTGGGTGGGATCCGCAACCGAGATTTCTTTTGCAACAGCCATGGAAGGGTCCTTTGCATGACCTGCCGGAAAAAGGAACGTGCCGAACCCGGGCAGCGGCCGGCCCTGAATGCTCGACCGCTGCCCAGGAGATGTTCCGCGTGACTCAGGTGGTGCGGGACGCGGAGGAAGTCGTCACAGAACGTGCGTGGGGATCGGCTCCCAGGCGACCTGGCCCTGCTCGTCGCGGACGACACGGCCGAAGGGCTGGTCGCCGAAGTGGAAGGCGAAGGCGTAGGTGTCGGGCTTGAGCAGCTCCGACAGCACGCGGGCACGTGCCTCCTGCACGGACTCGGTGTGGCTGTCGGGTGCCGAGCCCCAGTCGGGGTGGGTCAGCTGCGCGGGCGAGTGGAACGCGTCGCCGAAGACCACCAGCCGCCTGCCGCTCGACGAAGTCACGATGTAGGTGGCATGCCCGGGGGTGTGGCCGGGGGTGACGAGTGCCGTCACGCCCGGCACCACCTCTCCGCCGTCGTCGACGAGGGTGAGCTTCGGATGCTGCAGCAGCGGCTCGACCACGGTGGTCGGGTCCGGCATGTCGGCCGGCGGCACCCCTTGGGAGAGTGGCTCCCACTCCTGCCGCGACATCACGTACGACGCCGACGGGAAGGTTGCCTTCCGAGCGCCGTTCCCGTCGGGGACGAACGCCCATCCCGTGTGGTCGATGTGGATATGGGTCAGGGCGAGAACATCGATGTCCTCGGGCGCGTAGCCGACCGACGCAAGTGTCTCCAGCAGCGCGCCGCCCTCGATGGGCCCGTAGAGCGAGTTGACGTTCATGACACCGAGTCCGGCGTCGACGAGCATGCGGTGGCCGTCCCGCTCGACGAGCAGTCCGCCTGCCGTCATCGGCACGCCGCCGTCCTCGTCCAGCGCCTCGGGGTGCTCGCGCCAGTAGGCGTCGGGGAACGACTTGAGGAAGCGGGTGGGTATGAGCGACATGGGTCCGTCGACGATGTAGGTGAAGGTGAACTCGTCCATCGTCCACCGGCGCACCGCGGACTGGGATCCCAGTTTTCCGATATTGGCCGTCATTCCACAATTCCTTTTCTCAGGTGGTGCTTGATTTCCGTCAGGAGGACTTGGGGGGCTCTGGACTACGCGTCCGAGCGCGCTGCCAGGCGCGGGAAGAGAGTTGTCGCAGTGGCCGAGAACTGGGTCAGCTGACGGTCAGTGAGTAGCGTGGTCCGGCTCAGCACATCCATGTGGGCTTCGATCAACTCGACATCCCCCGGCGGGTAGTCGGACCCGAACACGATGTGATCGGGAGACGTGACTTCCAGGAGCGGAAGAAGCGCGTTGGGTGATGTCGCGAGCGCGGTGTCATAGAACAGGCCGGCAATCTGCCGGCGCACCTCGTCCTTGGTCACGCCGCGGGAATTGCTCACCCATGGCAGCAGGCCGGTCGACCCGATGCGTTCGGCAAGGACGGGAAGGACTCCGCCGGCATGCGAGATGACGAAGTTGATGTTCGGGAAATCCAGAAAGACCCGCGCATAGACGGCGTCGACGATCGTGCGCGCCGTGTCCATGGGGAACTCGATGACCGGCCCCGGACGTCCGCACGCAAGCCCGCCGAACCCGGCAGGCACCACCGGATGCAGGAAGACCGTGGCCCGCTTCTCGTCGAGCGCGGCGAAGACATCGGTGAACCGCGGGTCCCCCAGATAGGCACCCTCGTAGTTGGTGATGAGGACGAATCCGTCGGCGCCGAGTTCCTCGATTGCGCGGCCGACTTCCGATACCGCTTTGACCGGATCGATCAGCGGAAGGTTGGCGAGCAGCCCGAACCGGTCGGGGTGTTCCCGCACCACCTTCGCCCCGAAGTCGTTGTACGACTTCGCCTCGTCGGGAGTGAGCCGATTCGGGTTCGACAGCATCTGCACCGAGATGCCGTGACCGTCCATGAACTCCAGGGCGCTCTCGACCGACCAGGGGCCGGCCGGCGGTGCGGTGAAGTGGCCGGCGCGGAAGGAGGCCAGCAGACCAGCAAGCTCGGCTTCCGTCAGTGCCGGTGTGTAGTGGGCATGGACGTCGATCAGGTCGCCGCCGCTGCGTCGGCGCAGACGGGCGACGGCACTCGCCACGTCTATCTCCGGATTCACCATCGTCATCTTCTTTCGATCGTTGTCACGGCCGGCTCTTTCGGCCGCTGTCACTGCCGCAGACTTGCCGGAGCGAAACCGGCGACACGTTGGTATGCGGTGGCGAGCGCCTCCCGTTCCCCGGGGGCGAAGACTTCGCCCACCTCGGTGAAGCCCTCGGGTGCACGTTCCTCGGCCAGGTCGAGAATGCGTGCGGCTCCCTGGCTGCGATTGGCTTCCACGACTCCGGCCGTGGCGGCGAGGCGTTCGCTTTCGTAGCGCTCCAGGGCGATGTCGGGGTCGCGCTCCTCCAGGAGGGCCTGGGTCAGCGCACGCGCGTCGAGGATCGCCTGGGAAGCTCCGTTGGAGCCCACGGGGAACATGGGGTGCGCCGCGTCGCCCAAGAGGGTCGTCCGTCCCGCGGTCCACGTCGGCAGCGCGTCGCGGTCGACCATGGGAAAGACGTGGACGCTCTGTGCGCCGCGCATCAGCGCCGCGACGTCGAGCCACGGGAACGACCACGAGTCGTACTGGTCGATGAAGTCCTCGATATTTCCCGGCCCGTTCCAGGATTCGACGGGCGGGATCCGGCGCGAGCTCTGGTCCAGGACGGCAATCCAGTTGATCAGGACGTTGCCCTGGTCGTCAGGGAGGGAGAGCGGATAGGCCACGACCTTGTGCCCGCGCGTGCCGATCAGCGCCATGGACTTTCCGGTGAGGAACGGGGGCGCCATGGTGGTGCCACGCCACATCACTTCCCCGCTCCATCGAGGGCTGCCGTCGCCCGGGTGGAGCTGCTTCCGGAGCGCCGAGTGCAGGCCGTCGGCGCCCACCAGGACATCCGCAGACTCCTGGGACGTGCGGCCGGTGACGCTGTCGATCACTTGGAACTCGGCGCTCTTGCGGTTGTCCGTGTTGGAGCCGGTGACCTTCGTTCCCGTGCGCACCGCGGATTCGCCGAGGCGCCGGCGGACGATGTCCAGGAGGGCCATCTGGAAGTTGCCTCGGTGGATCGAGAGCTGCGGCACCGGGTATCCCGCCGATATCCCGCGCGGCTCCCGCCACAGGAACTGGCCGTGCCGATTCACGTAGCACAGTTCTTCGGTGGCGACGGCCAGGGGGAGCAGCTCCTCCAGGACGCCGATTCGGTCGAGTTCCCGGATGGCGTGGGGCAGCACGTTGATTCCCACGCCGAGCGGTCGCGGTTCGGGAACCGCCTCGTAAATGGTCACGTCAATGCCGACGTCATGGAGCATCAACGCGGTGGTGAGTCCGCCGATCCCGCCTCCGGAAATTGCGATTCTCACGGTTCCCTCCTTCCTTGGCCGACAGCGGGCACCGCTTCGTCGGTGTCCGTCGCGGGGGCCGGCTCGAATGTGTCTGCCACCTTCTGCCGGTCGGGCAGCTCGGTCTCGCGGTAGAGATGCAAAGCCTCGAGGGCCGCCCGGTCACTGGCGACAAAAAGGTCGGCGGTTTCTTCCGCTTCGTGCTCGACGGGCACCCAGGAGGGGACGACGAAGACGTCGCCCGGACCCCAGGTGAATTCCTTTCCGCCGATCACGGACCTGCCGCGGCCGCGGAACACGGTGTGGATCTGGCCGCCGGTCTGCCGTCGGGGGGCCGTGGGCTTTCCCGGACGAATTCTCGTCATCTGGCAGGTGAGGGTGGGCAGAGCAGGGCCACCGGTGACCGGATTCTTGTACTCCAGCGTCACGCTGGAGTCGTCGCTCTGCTTCTGCAACGCTTCCAGTGCGGCATCGACCTGGGCATAGGGATAGCGCAGCAGCGGCGAGTACGGTTTCGGCCAGGCGGCGCCGTCGGAATGCTGAAGTCCCGCATGACCGAACTTCTCCTCCGAGAGGGAGAAACCCGCGACGTTCTGCATCCCGGTCGGATGGTCCTCGAAGAAGATCGACTCCAAGGTGGCGACCATCACCACGTCGATGACATCGAGCCAGATCGCGGGCTCATCGCTCTGGTTGGTGTGATCGTGCCACGCCCAGCTGGGCGTGAGGACGAAGTCGCCGGGCTCCATCCAGCAGGCGTCTCCGTCGACGGTGGTGTAGACACTCGAGCCGGTCATCATGAACCGGATCGCTGCCGGAGAATGCCGATGGGCCGGCGCCTTCTCACCCGGATCCAGATACTGGTAGGCACCGAACAGGGCTTCTGTCGTTCCGATGCGCAGTCCCGGGTTGCAGAACTGCAGTGCCCGCCGCTGAGCCGCCCCTTCGTCGACCTCCAGAACCCTTCCCGCCTGCCGAGCCAGCGGGGCGACGGTGTCCCAGCGCCACAGATGCGCGCGCGTCTGCGGAATCGGGTGTGCCGGCATCGGCGGCCTGCTCCACAGGCCCGCCATATCGCGCGATGCGAGCGCACCACAGAATTCTTCGATCGAGACTTCCGCGGTGTCGACACCGCCGGGAAGCCTTGCGTCGTGCCTATTTCCTTCTTGCATCGTCAGTCCACCTGTTGCTTTCTCATGGCGTGCCATACGTTTCGATGACTCGCCAGGTGTTTTCAACGGAATCGGGAGACTAGAACAGCATGACCGGTTTGATCGTCGCCCCATCGTGCATTTCGAGGGCAGCGGTGTTCAGGTCCCTGAATTTGTAGTGCTTGATCAGCTTTTCCAGCGGGAGCTTTCCCTGCCGATGCAGCGTGGCCATCCGGGGCAGCAGGGTCTCCGGCTCGCCGTCCCCCAGCGTCACGCCCAGCACGCGCCTGCCGAGCAGCAGATCGTGCATGTCCAGTGCCACGTCGACGCCGGGAGGGGCCACGCCGACGACCGCGCACGCTCCGCCGGTGCTGAGGGCGTCGACGGCGGTGCGCAGGAGGGCGGGAAGTCCGGTGGTGTCCACTGCGTTGTCGACGCCGCGTCCACCGGTGATCTCTGCCAGCGCGGTCGCCGGATCCACTTCGGTGGTGTTGATGGTGTGCTGGGCGCCGAGCTCCAGGGCGAGCTCGAGCCGGGACGGCACACGGTCGATCGCGATGATCTCACCCGAGGGCAGAGCAGCCGCGGCCATGATCGCCGACAGGCCCACCGCACCGGCGCCGAAGACGGCCAGGCTCTCACCGGGTCTGGGAGCCAGGACGTTCCAGACGGTGCCGACTCCGGTCTGGACGCCGCAGCCCAGCGGCGCAAGCACCGTCAGGTCGGCTTCGGGGTCCACCTTCACCACGCTGCGAGCGTCGACGACGGCCGCCTCGGCGAAGGAGGACTGGCCGAAGAAATGCCCACCGAGCGGGACGCCGTCGCGCGTGATCGGAGAGCTCCCGTCGCTGCGCTTGCCTCCGGTCACATTGCGGGGCAGCCAGGTGTCGCAGTAGGCCGGGTGCCCATTGCGACAGTTGGTGCAGTGTTCACAGGAGGTGAAACTCAACAGGACCTTGTCGCCGGGCCGGACCTTGGTGACGGAAGACCCGACCCGCTCGACGATTCCGGCTCCTTCGTGGCCGATGACCCCGGGCAGGGGGAAGGGCATCCGGCCCGCCTGTACGTTCAGATCGCTGTGACACAGGCCGGCGGCGACCATCCGTACCAGGACCTCGTCCTTGCGAGGTTCGTCGAGCATTACTTCGGTAAAGGTGAACGGGGCACCCGGGCCTTCGATTATGGCCGCTGTAGTGGAATGCATGATGCCTTTCTCTTTCTCGGTCGATTCCTACAGGGCCACGATGACCGACTTGGTCTGCAGGTATTCGTCCAAGCCCTCGGGACCGTTTTCCCGTCCATAACCGGACTGCTTGTAGCCACCTATCGGCATGGAGATGTCCATGGCAGCCCACGTGTTGACCCACACCGTTCCCGCTTCGAGGCGCGCTGCGACGCGATGCGCACGGGAGACGTCCCGGGTCTGCAGGCCGGCGGCGAGGCCGTAGGGAGTTCCGTTCGCCATCCGCACGGCTTCGTCCTCGGTGTCGAAGGGCTGGACGGTCAGGACCGGCCCGAAGATCTCTTCCTGGACGTAGGCCGATTGCTGGTCGACGCCGGTGAGCACCGCCGGGGCGACGTAGAAGCCTGGCCCGTCCGGGCACTCGGCGCTGGTGACACCGATCCCCTCGCGCCGGGCCCGTTCGAGGAACGAGACGACCTTTGCATGGTGAGCGGGGCCCGCCAGGGGCCCGACCATGGTCTCCTCGCTCAGCGGGTCGCCGACCTTGATCTGCGCACAGGCCGCGCTCAGCCGCTCGAGCACTTCCTCGTAGACGGGCCGCTCGACGAGAAGCCGGCTGCCCGCCATGCAGAACTGTCCCGTGTTGAAGGTGAACGCCTTGACCGCCGTGGGCACGGCGGCATCCAGATCGGCGTCGGCGAAGACGAGATTCGCGCTCTTCCCGCCCAGTTCCAGGGTCGCCCGGGTGAGGGTCTCGGCCCCTTGGGCCACGATTCTCTTTCCGACGACGGTCGAGCCGGTGAACGCCACCTTGGCGATCCTCGGATCGCACACCAGCGCCTGTCCGGCTTCCGCATCCCCGGTGACCACGTTGTAGGCACCGTCCGGCAGACCGGCTTCCTGGAGTACTTCCGCGAGCCGGAGAGCGGTGAGCGGGGTCTCTGCGGCCGGCTTGTGTACGACGGTGTTTCCCGCGGCAAGGGCCGCGGCGATCTTCTTGCTGGACAGTACGAGCGGGAAGTTGAACGGGGTGATCGCCGCGACCACACCGATCGGCTCCCGCCGGGTGTACGCCAGAGCGGGGGCGGCAGGCGTCCGGACCGCGCCTTCGATGCCTGCTGCGAGATTGCCGTAGTACTCGAAGGTCTCGATCGCCATCGGGATGTCGACCCGCCGGGCGAGCGTGATCGGCTTTCCGACGTTGAAGCTCTCCAGAAGGGCGAACTCCTCGGCGTGCTGCCGCAGCAACTCGGCGGCGCGCATCAGGATGCGCCCCCGCTCACGCGGGCTCATCCGCGGCCAGGGACCTTCCTCGAAGGCCTTGAACGCCACGGCGGCCGCACGTCCGGCGTCGCCGGCACCGGCTTCGGCGACGGTCGCCGCCCTCTGCCCGGTCGCAGGATCGACCAGTTCCCTGATGGCCTCTGCCTCTGCCGGCTCCCATCGACCGCCGATGAACAGCCTGCCTGGGGCAACCGCGGGCCGGGCTCCCACGTGCATCGTCGTCACGTTGGGTCCTCCTCACTTCGAACCGAGGGCCAATCTCAACCCCGGTGAGGCTCCGGGGATACGGGTAGAACCACCCCTTCGCGAGGTCCCGCAGGTCTACCCCCGCCCGCCCGGCCCCCGACGAGGGCGGGGCGCTCGTACCGGCTCCGGCCGGCACGCACGGTGTCCGCACCCGCTTCGCCCGTGCCCGTGCGAGCCGCGCCGAAGCGCGCAGTATCTACGCTCCTGATGGTTGCGTGGACAGAAAACCACCTGTTAGCGTCTCAATGTTCGGGGCACAAATCCGCATCATGCGGCATTGGGTCAGCTCGGCCTCACATCTCGCCCATTTACTCGGCACGGCATCAATGGAGGAAACCCGGGTGCCAGCACCCGGAGTGCGTCAGAGTCGCATGGAATTCGACGGGGGCACTCCGCCGAATTCGAGTAACGGCCGGGCTCTCAGAAGAGAATCTGGAATTCATGGTGGATGAGATACCTGAGGGTGGTTCGGGAAACCTTCCCAACGCCGTCACGAGTTTTGTGGGACGCCGCAGTGAACTGGCGGAGGTTCGCGGGCTGCTGGGATCGGTCCGTCTGGTGACGCTGACCGGAGCTGGTGGCGTCGGGAAGAGCCGGCTGGCGGTCGAGACGGGAATCGCGGCCCGTTCGGCGTTCCCCGACGGGGTCTGGCTGATCGACTTGGCGGCCGTCCGTAAGCCCGAACTCGTCGAGCACGCCGTGGCAACCGCTCTCGGAGTGGCGAATTCCTCGAACCGGCCGGCGGCGGACCGGCTGATCGAGTACCTGGGCCGCCGGCAGACGCTACTGCTCTTCGACAACTGCGAGCATCTCGTCGAGGCCTGCGCCGTGCTCTTCGACCGGCTGCTGCGGGGCTGTCCACACGTGCGGATTCTCGCGACGAGCAGACAAGTCCTGGACATCGGCGGGGAGAACGTCCATCAGGTTCTGCCGTTGCCGGTTCCCGACCCCGACACCGAGTCCTCCGTGGAGGTGCTGTCCCGGTACGAGTCGGTGCGACTCCTCGTGGACCGTGCAAGGGCGATCACGCCCGGGTTCGTCGTGGACGACATCAACAGCCCGGCAGTGGCCCGGCTCTGCGCTCAGCTGGAGGGCATCCCCCTGGCGATCGAGCTGGCCGCCTCACGGCTGCGATCGCTGCACCTCGACGCATTGGTCGAACGGCTGACAGACCGATTCGGGTTGCTCACCAGCGGGAGCCGTTCCGCACTTCCCCGTCAGCGCACACTCCGCGCGCTGATCGACTGGAGTTACGACCTGTGCACGCCCGAGGAACAATTGCTGTGGACCCGCCTCTCGGTGTTCTCCGGCGGATTCGACTTGCAGGCCGCCGAACACATATGCGCCGGCGACGATCTGCCCCGTGAGCGAATTCTCGACCTCACGGATCACTTGGTCGCCCAGTCGATTATCCAGGCCGTCGAGGGAAGCGGGCACTTGCGCTTCCGTATGCTGATGACCCTCCAGGAATACGCCGGAGAGCGCCTGAAGACCCACGAGAACGTGGAAACTGTGCGAGACCGCCACCAGGAATACTACGGAGCACTGGCCGTTCAGGTAGCGGCGAATTGGAGCGGGCCGGGCCAGGAAGCCGGACTGGCCAGGCTCCGCGCCGACCGCGGCAACGTGGAATCGGCCCTGGAATGGTGCATCAGCACGCGTCGGACCCGGCGCGCCCTGTCCATGGTGTCCGCGCTGCGCCATCACTGGTGTGCCGACGGAGCTCTGAGCGAGGGGCGGCGCTGGCTCGACCTGGCTCTCGCGCTCGACGCACCACGACTGCCCGAGCGGGCCACCGCACTCTGGGTGGCGGCATGGGTCTCACTGCTCCAGGGCGACGACTCCGCCGCCGAGGTACGACTGGCGGAATGCGACGAGTTGGCCGGAGCGCTCGGCGATGAGGTCTCGCTCAGCATGACGCGCTCGCTCAGCGGTACCGTCGCCTTCTTCCGCGGGGACCTCCGTGCTGCCCTCGGCCACTTCGATGCCGCCTCTGCGCGGTTCGCGGAGTCGGGAGACGTCGAAGGCATGCTCTTCAACGGTTTCCAGACCGCCATCGCCCGGGCTCTGCTCCAGGACGACCAGGCCGAGCAGGCTGCCCGGCAGGTGATCGCGGTGAGTGAGCGCAATGGCGAGCAGTGGGCCAGGGCACGAGCGCTGTACGCGCTGGCTCTGTACGCCTGGCTGAACGGTGACCCCGACCAGGCGAAGTCGGCGGCCCGCGCGGGTCTGCAGATCCAGCGTGGCTTCAACGACCATGTCGGCGCCGCGGTCATGATCGAACTCCTCGCATGGGTCGCCACGACGAACGCGGAGTACGACCACGCGGCTCGTCTGCTCGGTGCGATCCAGTCGATCTGGGGTGTGATCGGCACGTCACTCACTGCCTTCGGACCGCACCTGGCGGGCTACCACACCCAGTGCGAGGAGGAACTGCAACGCAGACTGGGTGGCGCCGAGGCCTTGCGGGCCAGGCTTGACGAGGGCGGTCGTATGGACCGACGGCAGGCCATCTCCTATGCGCTGAACGGCCCCGAAGCGGTGGCCACACCCGAACCCGCGACGACGGTCGAGGTGTTGACCCCACGGCAACAACAGGTCGCCCGACTCGTCGCCGAGGGCCTCAGTAATCGCCAGATCGCCGAGCGGCTTGTGGTGTCCACCCGCACGGTGGACGGACACATCGAACGGATCCTGGCCAGGCTGGAGTTCTCCTCCCGGGCGCAGGTAGCCGCCTGGGTGGCGGGGGCGGCGTCCGGCGTGCCCGCTTCACTCTGAAGGAGCCGGCCGGCGAGCCGTCATGGTGACGCCGTGGGGCCACCGGCCGGTGGCCCCGTGTGTGTCGTCGCAGAGGACCGGTTCGGCCTCGCCGGCGTGGTGCAGCAGGTTGCGCTCCAGCTGGTCCAGGACGGCTGGCGTCTCGGCGCGCTCGGCGTCACTGAGGTCGCCGACGGCGTACCCTTCCAGCTGCGCCCACAGGTCCTCGACCTGGCTGTACGGTCCTCGCCACCTTGCTGCCCGAGCCGCCGGCCGACGACGCGGCACTGGTCATCGCAGCCGGCCGACCTCGTCCGATGACTTCTGACCGATGTGCTTCACCGCCCTCCCTCATGCATCTCGGCAGAGATCCTGCCAGCGGCCACGGCCAGAGCCGACACGATCTCCTTCACGCGGTCGGGCGAGTACCGCACGCTCGGCATGGACACCGACACGGCGGCGATCGTGGCGCCGCTCGTATCGGTGACTCCGAGCCCGATGGCGACGAGCCCTCGCTCGGAACGTTCGAGGTTGACGGCGACGCCACTGCTCCGGACGGCTCTGAGCTCGCCGCGCAGCTCCGCGAGATCCGGGTGCTCCTCGGACCCGTCGGTGGGGGCGTGCGCGTAGAGCGCGGTCAGTTCGTCGTCGGCCAGGGCGGCGAGCATGACCAGCCCCCCGCTCACCTGGTGTGCGGGGAAGACCATGCCCTCGCGGTTTCCGACCCGGAGGGCCTGCGTGCACTCGACCGAGGCGATGAACCTCGCGGTGCGGCCGGTGCGGATGGTGAGGTTCGCCGTCTCGTCGAGGGTGTCGACGAGGGTGCGCAGCGGGCCGAGGGCGGCGGTCCGGAGGGCTCCTACGTTCGACTGGGCCTTGGCGGCGATCTCCAGAACCGGTCCGGCCCGGTAGCTGCGGTCGTCGTTCTGCACCGCGAAGTCGCGGTACACCAGCGTGGACAGCAGACGATGGGCACTGGAACGGGCCACGCCGAGTCGCCGGGCGGCCTCGGAGACCGTGATGGGGCCCTCCACCTGCAGAATCACCGCCAGCTGCAGCGCGTGGTCCACGCTCGTAACGCCGTACGCCGGCGGGTTCTTCATTGACTTGGCCACGACGACCACCTCTCACCGTTGTTCCGCAAGACAGAATCTACTGTTCCAGTCGAGGGTCTGCGGAGCACGGTGTGGTCATGACCGACCAGGACAACACTGTCTCCCCCGTCTCGCTCACCGCCGAGGACCGGCCGGACCAGCCGCCCGTCACTCCCGAACTCGTAGAGCTCTACCAAGGCTTCGAGAAGGCACTCCTGGTGCCGCTGTGGACCCGGATCGGCGACCTGATGCCCGAGCACCCCAGGTCGAAGGCGCAGCCGCACCTGTGGGAGTGGAAGACACTGCTCGACCTGGCCGCCCGGTCCGGCGACCTCGTGCCGGTGGGCCGCGGCGGCGAGCGGCGGGCCATAGCCCTGGCCAATCCGAGTCTGGGCGGCAGGCCCTACGCGACGCCGACCCTCTGGGCGGCCATTCAGTACCTGATGCCCGGCGAGAACGCGCCCGAGCACCGGCACACCCAGAACGCCTTCCGGTTCGTCGTCGAGGGCGAGGGCGTGTGGACCGTCGTGGAGCGCGATCCGGTGCCCATGCGCCGTGGTGACTTCCTGCCGCAGGCCGGGATGAACTGGCACGCCCACCACAACTCGGCCGACGAGCCGATGGCCTGGATCGACGGCCTCGACATCCCCTTCCAGTACGACGTCGAGGCGCAGTTCTTCGACTTCGGCCGGGACGAGCTGTCCGAGGAGGAGCACGCGACGCCCGACCGATCGCGCTCGGAGCGGCTGTGGGGCCACCCGGGGCTGGTGCCGGTCTCGCAGTTCGGACGTAGGGAGGGCACACCGCTGCTGCGCTACCGCTGGGCGGACACCGACGCCGCCCTCACCGGCCAACTGGAGTTGGAGCGTGCGGGCCACCCCGGCACCGTCGGTCCCGGTCACGCGCTGGTGCGCTACACCAACCCCACCACCGCCGGCGACGTCCTGCCGACCATCCGAGCCCAGTTCCACCGTCTGGTCCGTGGCGCCGAGATCGCTCCGCGCCGCGAGACGGGTTCGTCGGTCTACCAGGTCTTCGACGGCACCGGCCGGGTGACCGTGGGCGACTTCTCCTGGTCGGTCCAGCGCGGCGACCTGTTCGTGGTCCCGTCGTGGCAGCCCCTGTCGATCCGGTCCGAGGCGTCGCCGTCCGACTCCGACTCCGGCGCGCTGGACCTGTTCCAGTTCAGCGACGCCCCCCTGTTCACCAAGCTCAACCTGTTCCGCACCCGTATCGAGGAGAACCTCGCGTGAAGCTCGCCACCATCCGTCTCGGTGACCGCACCACCGCCGTCCGCGTCGACGGCGACACCCTCGTCGACCTCGGCCTGCCCGACGTTGGCGCCGTACTGGCAGCCCCCGGCGGTCTTGAATCCGCGTCGGCGGCCGACGGCCGGCGATACGCGGGCGCCGACGCCGAGTTCGCCCCGCTCGTCCCCCGCCCCACCAAGGTGGTCTGCGTCGGCCTGAACTATCAGAAGCACATCAAGGAGATGGGCCGGGACCTGCCCGAATACCCCACTCTCTTCTGCAAGTTCGCGGACACGCTCGTCGGCGCCCTCGACGACGTCCGACGCCCGGTCGAGACCGAGCAGTTCGACTGGGAGGCCGAACTCGCCGTGGTCGTCGGCCGCCAGGTCCGGCGCGCGAGCGAGGCAGAGGCCGAGGCGGCCATAGCGGGCTTCAGCGTCCTCAACGACGTCACCTGCCGCGACTGGCAGTTCCGCACCCGCGAGTGGCTGCAGGGCAAGAACTGGGACTCCACCACCCCGCTCGGCCCGTTCCTCGTCACCACCGACGAGGTCGGCGGACCGCGCCCCGCGCTCGACATCCGCTGCGAGGTCAACGGGCAGGTCATGCAGCAGGACAACACCGGCGACCTGCTCTTCGACCCGGTTCACCTGGTCCGCTACGTCTCCACGATGATCCGGCTCAACCCCGGCGACATCATCGCCACCGGCACCCCCGGCGGCGTCGGCCACGCCCGCAAGCCCCAGGTGTTCCTGCACGAGGGCGACACCATCGTCACCGAGATCGAGGGCCTGGGCCGACTCGCGAACCGCGTCGTCTCCGAGGGGGCATGATGAGAACCCTCCGGACGACGCTGGCCTGGGTGGCCCAGGGCACCGACCTGTGCCGCAAGGCCGTCGCCGACCTCGACGAGGCGGCGTACCACGCGCCCTCGCTGCTCCCCGGCTGGACCCGCAAGCACGTCGTGGCCCACGTGGCCGCCAACGCCCGGGCCCTCAGGAACCTCATGCACTGGGCCCGCACGGGTGAGCCCACCCCGATGTACGGCTCGCCGGAACAGCGCCTGGCGGACATCGAGTCGGGCGCGCAGTTGCCCGCCGCATGGCTCACCGCCTGGTTCGAGGATTCGGCGCAGCTCCTGGCCTACGCGATGGCCGAACTGACCGAAGATCAGTGGCGGGCGGAGGTAGTGACCGCCCAGGGGCGGACGGTTCTGGCCAGTGAGATCCCCTGGATGCGCACCAGGGAAGTCATGGTGCATGCCGTCGACCTCGGCACCGGCATCCGATTCGCCGACCTGCCCGAGGAGTTCCTCGCAGAACTGCGCCACGACATCGTCGGCAAGCGCGGCAGCGACACTGTCCCCACCGTCCAGGGCAGCGACGCCGACATCACCGCCTACCTGGCGGGCCGCCCGTACACCGGCGTGACGACCGACAACGGCTCCCCGGCCGAACCCTTGACGCCATGGCTGTGACCACGCGGGAGCGAGACATGAACACCACAGACTCACCCCGCCCCGACGTTCTCGTCGTCGGCGGCGGAATCGGCGGCCTGTCGGCAGCGCTGGCCCTCACCTCCCAGGGGCTGTGGGTCCGCCTCTACGAACAGGCCCCCGAGTTCGGCGAGGTCGGCGCGGGCCTGCAACTCGCGCCGAACTGCACGCGGATCCTGCGCGACTACGGACTCCTGGACGAGGCCGTCCAACTCGGCGTGCTGCCCGAGCACATGGTCATGAAGGACGCCCTGGACGCATCGGAACTCACCCGGGTCGACCTCAAGGACATGGAACGCCGTTACGGGTCCCCGTACCTCGTGATGCACCGGAGCGACCTGCATGGTGTCCTCCTGCGCGGCTGCGAGCGGGCCGGTGTGGAGCTGGTCACCGGCACGCGCTGCGTGGCCTACGAGAACATCGAGGGCGGAGCGCGCATCACCTTCGCCGACGGCCGGACCGACGAGGCCGAGGTCGTCCTCGCCGCCGACGGGCTCCACTCGGTCGCGCGGACACTGCTCGTCGACGACGAGCCTGTCAACTCGGCGTACGTCTCCTACCGTGGTGCGGTTCCCTTCGAGCAGGTGCGCGCCAACGACGTGCACGAGAAGGACGTCGTGCTGTACGTCGGGCCACGCTGCCACTTCGTCCAGTACTCGCTGCGCGGCGGCGAGATGTTCAACCAGGTTGCGGTGTTCGAGTCGCCGAAGGCCCTGGCCGGCGAGGAGGACTGGGGTACCCCGGACGAACTCGACCGGGCCTTCGATGGAACGTGCGACCAGGTCCAGAAGGGCCTGCCCTTGATGTGGCGAGACCGCTGGTGGCGGATGTTCGACCGCGATCCGATCATGAACTGGGTCGCCGGACGCATCGCCCTGCTCGGCGACGCGGCCCATCCGCCGCTGCAGTACATGGCCCAGGGTGCCGTCATGGCCATCGAGGACGGCTGGGTACTGGCACAGCACGTCGCCGCGCAGCACGCGAAGCGGTCCCAGGAGGCGTCCGGTGTCGACTGGGAGAAGGCACTCGCCGCCTACGAGGCCGTACGCCCCGAACACTGCCGCCGAGTGGTGCTCACTGCACGCTCATGGGGCGCACTGTGGCACCACGTCGGGGAACAGCGGGAGCAGCGCAATGCGGTGATGCGCTCCCGCGACATCTACGACTACACCTTCATGGACTGGGTCTACGGCCCCACCGCGCTGACTCCCGACCAAGAGCCGGAGATGTTCACGGCCATCCCACTGGGTTCCGCCGAGGTCTGAGACTCACATGACCAGTACGCCGCGGGACGCGGATCCCGCGGCGCACGAAGCTGTCGGTCTGCGCCGACCACCTGTCACCAGCAGTGAAGATCAGGCTTTGCCCAGAAGCCGCCAGATCTGGTTCTTCTTGGTGCCGAGGGCGCTCGCAGGGTCGCAAGTCCATTGGTGGATCAGGGCTTTGGCCGCGGTGGAGACGTTGGAGACGTCGATGCACTTTCCGCTGTGTACGGCGACGAGTTGGTAGTCGTGGCTGTTGCCGAGGGCGGTGACGGGGTTGAGGGTGAACATCTGGTTGGTGCCGCCGTTGCAGGTGTACTGACCGACGGCGGTGCCGTCGGCGGTGGCGGCGCCCGCGACGTCCAGGCACTTGCCGCTGTGCTCGTTGACGACCGTGTAGGTGTTCGTCCGGCCGGTGACCGGCTTGAGGTCGAGCATCTGCTGGTAGCCGCCCTCGCAGTAGTACTGCTGGTACTGGGTGCCGTTGGCGGTGCTGAGGTCTGTGTCGTCGAGGCACTGGACGCTGTTCTGGCTGACGGCGACCGTGGAGACGGTGGTGTTCGACGGTGGTAGCAGGGTGACGGTGTAGCCGTCCTGGGCGTTCGACCAGGGGATGGCCAGGGAAGCGGCGTTGCCACTGACGCTCAGGGTGGCGTCGGAGACGGTCTCCGGGCCGGTCACCGCGGCCCCGCTGTTGTACGGGACACGCTGGACGATCGCCCGGACCCGGCCGCTCTCCACCACCGGTGTCGTGTTCAGGCCGGTGAGGTTGACGGTGACCGTCCCCGTGTTGCCGCTGCTGCCCAGCAGGATCTTGGCGTTATTGGCGGAGTTGTCCTTGGTGGCCAGACCGTCGGTGCCGGGGCCGGGGATCAGGTTGACGATGTTGCCGGTCTGGGAGCCGTAGTAGCGGTACATGAACCACTCGCCGAGCGGTACGTACTGGCCGGCGCTGTTCTTGGTGAGCAGATTGGCCTCGTAGTCGTGGAGGTTGCGGCCCGAGGCCCAGTTGGCGCGCAGTCCGTCGGCACCGGCGCGTTCCAGGCGGCCGATGTACCAGGCCCCGCCGCCCGGGTTCTGCTGGGACAGGGGGGCGTATTCGTTTATCTGGTAGGGACGGGTGTTGGCCAGGCCGGCCGCGGCGAGGGTGGAGTTGGCGCGGCCGACGTCGGCGACCGGGTCGCCGGGCAGGTCGTGCCAGCTCCAGATGTGCGGCGCGACGTTATTGGTCTTGGCGTGGGTGAGGAAGGTCGTCCACCAGGTGTTGGCGGAGTTCGGCTGGTGTGCGGTGCTGGGGCCGACGATGAGCTGGTTCGGGAACGCGGTCCGTACCCGGGCGTAGAACCGTGACCACATCTGGAGGTACTGGCTCTGCGAGGCGCCCCAGAAGATGCTGAGGTCGGGTTCGTTCCACAGGTCCCACTGGACGGTCATGTTGTTGGCGCGTACGTCGTTGATGAGCTGGGTGACGAAGTTGTCGAACTGCGTCCAGTCGCCGTTGTCACCGGGCCAGCCCTGGCTGGTGGTGCCGTCGGCGCCCCACAGGTCGTGCGGGAGCAGGACGAACGTTCCGCCGAGAGCGACAGTGCGCTTGTACTGGGCCAGGGTGGCGTTCCAGCGGGTCTGGTAGGCGGCGAGACTCGCGGCGTAGCCGCCGTTGTTGAGCTGGGCACCACCGGCTCGCATGTAGTGCCACTTGATGTCCTTGAAGAAGTGGTCCTGCGGCAGCGAACCGTCCGGGGTCATCCCGTAGATGATTCCGGAGGCACGGTAGGCGGGGGCGCCTCCGGCGGTGGCGAAGTCCACCGTGACGCTGGTGTCGGCAGCGCGCGCGGTGGCGGGCAGCAGGCCCGCCGCCACGGTCGCGAGCAGGACGGCGGTTGTGGGCAGCAGACGTGGCAGGCGCAGGTGCATGAGCGGCTCTCCCAAGGTCGGGGTGTCCCCGGGCCCCAAGGCCCGGGTGGACGGTAGCCCCGGGACACATCTGTGCCCCCCCCGATGTGTCCCGGGATGTCCGAGGGCTACTTCTGAGCGAGGCGGGTGACGGCGATGCGGTCGATGACCGGTGCGTACGGGGAGCGCTGGTTGTGCTGGTTGTAGGTGTCGCCGTTGAAGTCGGGCAGCTCCTCCGCCGTGAACGTGAGCCGGTTCGTGCCCTTCTTGAGCGTCACCGGGACGGTCAGCTCCCGGAAGTCGTTGAAGTGGAAGGTGGTCGGGAACAGCACCCGGTGGATCGGACCGCCGTTGACCGAGAGGTCGGCGTGACGGGCGATCGGGTCGGGGTTGTAGTGGGTGGCGGGCGCCTGCTCGGCGTTGGAGTAGCGGATCGTCACCGCGTGCCGCCCGGCCTTCCCGGCGACGACGTCGACGGTGAGGGCGTTGGCCCTGCCGTCCCCGATGTCGGTGACCGCCTTGCCACCGGTGGCGAAGGTGTAGGCGTCGGTCACCTTCGCGGCGCCCGTCAGCGTGCCCGCCTCCGCCTGATACACCTTGGTCGTCAGTGCGCCGCTGGACGGAGCGACCCGCAGCCGGTCCAGCACCAGTTCGCGGGATGCACCGGTGACGGTGATCTTGTTGATGCCGCCGGACAGGAACAGCCGGACGCTGTCGCTGCCCTTCTTCTCGCCCTCGACCTTGGGCACGTCGAGCTTCTCCCCGTTCAGCGACAGGGTCGCCCGGCCGCCGCCCAAGTGGTCGACGGTCACGGTCGATTCACGGTCGGCGGGGGAGTGGACCCAGAAGGTCGCGGAGTCGCCCTTGGCCAGCGGTACCGTGCCGGGCCCCGAGGCGCCGCGACGGGTGTAGCCGGGCCGCGTTCCGGAGAGGGCGGCGTACTCGGCCTCGTAGACGGCCGGCGCGGTCACGCGGGCGTCGCGCAGCGCCAGGTCGATCTTGTCGATGATGGCATCGCCCTTGGTGACGCCTAGGTCGGCGTCCGTGGCGGCGAGGGTGATGGTGTGCTTTCCGGCGGTGAGTTCCACCGTGGTGTCGGTGTGGCCCCAGACCACCCACTTGTAGCCCAGCGGCAGCCGCAGTTCCTGCGGATCGGCGCCGTCGACACGCAGGAAGACGTTGGTGGGTCCCTGCTCCTTCACCAGGCCGTACAGGTTGTAGGAGTTGGCGAACACGCTCAGGTCGTACGTCCCGTCCTGCGGGACCTCGACGTCGAAGGCGAGCACACCGTCGGAACCGGTGCGCAGGCCGCCCACGTTGTAGGTGCCCGAGGTGGCGAACTTGCCCACGTCGGAGGGTGTGCCCTCGGGGCCGTTCTTCGAGTAACCGCCGCCGGTGTAGGTCGCGTTCTCCGCCTCGTACGTCTGCCGCCAGCTCACCGACGGCTCGGCCGATATGCCCCCGTGGCCGCCGGGGGAGAGGATGACCTGGTACGCCGACATCTCGTTCATGCCGGTCATCGGCAGCTTCACCGAGCCGTCCGCGCCGACCGCGAGTTCCTGGTCCGCCAGCCGCAGCGGCTGGGCCGAGTCGCCGACCTGGCCGGTCCAGGGGATCTCCTGGACGGTGGCGTGGACGGTCTTGCCGAACAGCTCGGGGTCGATGTTCTCGAAGACGATGTCGGCAGCTCCGCTCTTGCCGCCGAAGAGCGCCCGGGACTGCTTCTTGTCCTCGTCGAGGGTGGCGACGCCCTGGAGGGTGTACTGCTGGTTGGGATGCGGGGCGGTCACCTCCACCGTGTGGCCGGACATCTGGCCGTAGGCGTTGAACAGCCACCACTGGCCGTTGCCCTTATTGGCCTCCACGGCCGAGTCGTTGAGGTTGCCGTCGATGTTCCAGTACGCCAGGTCGGCGTCGATCTTGGACTCCTCGATGGCGGAGACCCACTGGACGACCTGGCCGGGGACGGAGAGGTGGTAGTTGTGGCCGTACTCGTTGACGTTGATCGGCAGCGGGCCGACGCCGACGTCCTGCTCCATCTGCCGGTACTTGGCCACGTTGGTGCGGACCGCGGCGGGGCTGGACAGCTCGTGCCAGCTCATCACGTCCGGTACGACGTCGTTGGCCTTCGCGTACTGCAGGAAGCCCTTGACCTGGTTGTACAGGACGCTGGTGTTGGGGCCGGCGATGCGGGCGTCGGGGTCGAGGCCCTTGATGAGGTGGTAGACCTCCTTCCAGGCCTCGAAGTAGTACTGCGGATCGTTCAGCCAGGAGACCTTGTTGTAGCTCCACTCCCCGGTCCCGAACATGTTCCCCTCGGGCTCGTTGAAGGGTACGTAGACGACGTGGTCCTGGTACTTGGCGTCCAGGGTCAGGACCTGCTGGACCTGCTTCTTGATCTTCTCCTTGAAGTCGGCGAGCTTCGCCGGACCGTCGGCGCCGGGCCACTGGTAGGGGAAGCCGCGGTAGATGTCGGTCATGTAGATGTAGACGTCCTTGCCGCCGGAGTCCACGAACGGCGGCAGCATCTCCAGGGCGTCCGCGCCCGGATGCTGGGGGCCGTCCTGTGCCTTCGTCGACACCGTGCGCAGACGCATGCCCTCGATGAGGTTGCGGCTGGGTACTCCGTCGCCGTACACGCCGTACAGCGAGCCGGAGGCACCGCCGTGGAAGGGGCCGGTGTCGGTGGCGAGGTCCACGACGAGGCGTTCCGGATCCGCCGCCCCGGCCGTGCCGGTGGTGGCGAGCGCTGCGGCGAGGATCGCCACCGCCAGCGCCGCGGCGCCTGTTCCTGTTGTTCTTCTCCTGCGTCGCACTGAAGTCTCCGTCGTGTCCATGAGGGCGCAAAGAAGGGGATGGCGCGGCGGTCGCAGACACCTGCGATCGCAGCGTCGAACCGGTTCGATGATGGAGGGGACTGTCTGGCTCGCTGTCGCAGGGGGGAGCCGCTCCGGCGGTGGACCAGTGGGTTTCCTGTCCGCCCGTATCTGTCGAACCGGTTCGCCGGAAGCTAGCACCGGTGATCCGGGTCAGCAATACTCCCGACATATTTCCTCGTCCGGTGCGGGTGGGTTTCGGGCGCGTCGAGGGGCGCGAAGAGTCGATCTGCCTGGTGAAAGCGGTACACGCGGGGGTCCGGAGGTACTCGCGGCCCTCGTTTGTCGGTTTCCGGCGTGTTTCGGGAAGTGTGCGCAAGGCATTGACAGCCGCGCGGTCACCTCTTACGTTCCCTTCACGCGAACCGGTTCGACAACCGGGATCGCCGATAGATTCGCACGTTGTGATGCCCGGCCTGTGCGATCCCTCCCTCCCGGGAGCGGCGAACCGGTTCGATGACTTTGATGAAGGAGGCTCCATGAACATCGGTGAGATCGCCAAGCGGGCCGGTGTTTCGCGGAGCACCGTGTCGTACGCCCTGAGCGGGAAGCGCCCTGTGTCCGAGGACACCCGGCAGAAGATCCAGCGGGTCATCGACGAGCTGGGCTACCAGCCCAACGCGAGTGCGCGGGCCCTGGCCAACGGCCGGACCAACACCATAGGTCTGGTCTTCCCGCCGGCCGGGAACCACTACACCGGCATGCAGCTGGACTTCATCGGCAGCGTCGTCGAGGCCGCCGCGGCCTACGACTACGACGTGCTGCTCTCCCCGAGCGGTGTGGACAGCGACCGCTCGTTTCAGCGGCTGCTGGGCGAGCGGCGGGTGGACGGCGCGATCCTGATGGAGATCAGGCTTCAGGACGACCGGGTCGACCACCTCCTCGCCGAGAACTTCCCCGCCGTCTGCATCGGCCGGACCGCGCGGCCGGAGGGCGACTGGTGGGTGGGCCTGGACCACACCGCGCTGGCGGCGGCCTGTGTCCACCACCTCGCGGACCTGGGCCATCGCAGGGTCGCCTTCGTCAACCGGCCCGAGCGGCTTCTGCGTGCCGGGTACGAGTCCGCGCACCGGGGGCTCGACGGCTTCACCAAGGCCGCCGCGGAGCGTGGGCTCACCGTCCGCACGTACAACTGCGCGGACGACGCCCCCTCGGGCCAGGCATGCCTGGAGCGGATCCTGCACGACGAACCCGCCACCACGGCCCTCGTCACGCTGAACGAGGCCGCGCTGGGAGGCCTCTACCGGGGCCTGGCCCATGCGGGCCGCCATGTGCCGCGCGACTTCTCCGTCAGCGGAGTTGTCGCCGCCCGATGGGCCGAGACGGTGACCCCGCAGCTCACGGCGGCGGACGTGCCGGCGGAGCAGATGGGGCAGCTGGCCGTCGACCTGCTTGTCGAGCGGCTCGACCACCCCGACGCGCCGCCTCGCCACCACCTGCTTGCCCCGCCGATCTCCCTCCGGGCCAGCACCGGGCCCGTCGGCTCCGGCTCACCGGCGGATCCGCACGGGGCGCCCGGCTCCGGCTCGACCGCCTGACCGGTTGCCGTCCGCAACCCCTCCGCCTCGGCGAATCCCGCTCCCCTCCTGCCCTGTCACCGTCCGACCGGCCGTTTCGCGATGCGCGCGCCGTTCGCCCGGCTCAGCCACTCCTCTGGCAATCCTGGCATGTCCATGTCTGTATCCATATCTATGTCCAAAATCAAAAGGATCACCCGATGAACAGCTCCAGCAGACGGCGTCTCACCGCCGCAGCCATGACCGTCGTCGCCGTCGCCGCCGGCTCCACCGCGTGCTCCTCCGACTCGGGCGGCACCTCCACCAAGGCCGAGGACAGCGGGACGTACACCATCTGGGACCCTTACCCGCAGTTCGCGAAGGGCTCGCCCTGGGCCAAGCTGCTGGACGACTGCGGCACCAAGGCCGGGGTGAAGATCAAGCGGACCGCGTTCGACACCAGCGACCTGACGAACAAGGCGCTGCTCGCCGCCCAGCAGGACAACTCCGCGGACGTCCTCATCGTCGACAACCCCGTGGTGTCGACGCTGGCCGAGGCGGGCCTGCTCACCACGACCGACGACAACAAGATCGACACCTCGGCCGTCGACCCCAACCTGCTCGGGGCCGGCCAGACGGGCGGGAAGACTTATGGCACCCCGGTCGGCGCCAACACCCTCGCCCTCTACTACAACAAGGCGGTGCTGAAGGAGGCCGGCGTCGACATCGCCTCCGTCAAGGACTGGGACTCGCTGACGGCGGCGCTGGAGAAGGTCAAGAAGGCCGGCAAGAAGGGCATCACGTTCTCGGCGATCGGGACCGAGGAGGGCAGCTTCCAGTTCCTGCCCTGGTTCTGGGGCTCGGGCGCGCAGCTCACCGACGTCGGCTCGGCCGAGGCGGTGTCCGCGCTGTCGCTGTGGAAGGGCTGGCTGGACAAGGGGTACGCCCCCAACTCGGTCATCAACAACACCCAGACGACCAGCTGGCAGGAGTTCGCCACCGGCGACTACGCGTTCAGCGAGAACGGCACCTGGCAGCTCGCCAACGCCGAGAAGGCCGGCTTCGAGTACGGGGTCATCCCTGTCCCGGCGGCCTCGGGCGGCAACGCGGCGGCTCCGACCGGCGGCGAGTTCGTCACGGTCCCGGTCCAGGGCGACACCGCCCGCTACGCCACTTCGCAGAAGCTCGTGACCTGCTTGACCAGCACCGACAACCTCCTCGCCACCGACACGACGCTCTCCTACGTCGCGCCGACGGCCGAGGTGCAGGACAAGCAGGTCGCGGCCAACGCCGAGCTGAAGCCCTGGGTCGAGGCGGTCAAGGCGGCCAAGGGACGTACCAGCGACGACCTCGGCACCAAGTACCCCAAGATCTCCGAGCAGTTGTGGAAGGCGGTCCAGTCCGCGCTGAGCGGGTCGCAGTCGCCGAAGGACGCGCTCACCGCGGCACAGGCCGCCGTCAAGTAAACCGTCAACCCGTCAGGCAACCGCGACCCGGGGCTCCTCGATGAACCGCACGACACACCTGCCGGACCACCGGCCGGTGCGCGACCGGAACGGGGCGGACACCGCCCCGCTCCCGGCCCGCACCGCCACCCGGCGCCGTCCCACCTCCCCACAGTGGGCCGCCTGGGCCTTCCTCGCCCCGGTCACCCTCTATCTCGCCGTCTTCTACGCCTATCCGCTGTACCGCAACCTCGATCTGAGCCTGCGGAACTACACCGTCCGTTCCTTCGTCCAGGGCAACGCCCCCTTCACGGGCCTGGACAACTACAAAGCCGTCTTCGACGACCCGACGTTCGCGCCCGCGCTGCTGCACACCGTGGTGTTCACGGTCGTGTGCCTGGTCTTCCAGTACGGCATCGGACTGGCCCTGGCCGTCTTCTTCAACCAGCACTTCCGGCTCTCCGCCACCCTGCGCGCCCTGTTCCTCGTACCGTGGCTGCTGCCGCTGATCGTGTCGGCGTCCACCTGGTCGTGGATGCTCAACAGCGACTCGGGGATCGTGAACTCCGCGCTGGGCGCCGTCGGGATCGGGCCGGTCAACTGGCTGACGTCGCCGGACTGGTCGCTGCCGTCCGTGATCATCGCGAACATCTGGATCGGCGTCCCGTTCAACCTGGTCGTGCTCTACAGCGGCCTGCAGTCCATCCCCGCCAGCCTCTACGAGGCCGCCGCGCTCGACGGTGCGAACGCCTGGCAGCGGTTCTGGCGCATCACGTTCCCGCTGCTGCGCCCGGTGTCCGCGATCACGCTGCTCCTCGGCCTCGTCTACACGCTCAAGGTCTTCGACATCATCTGGATCATGACCAAGGGCGGCCCGGCGGACTCGTCCACCACCTTCGCCACCTGGTCCTACCAGCTCGGCTTCGGCAACCTGCTGCCCGCCTTCGGCCCCGGCGCGGCGGTCGGCAACCTGCTGGTGGTCGCCGCCCTGGTCTTCGGCCTCATCTACCTGCGGGCCGAGCGGAAGCAGAGGATGTCATGAACTCCCGTACGCGTACTGCGTGGTGGAAGACCGGGCTCGGCCTGGTGCTGACCGCGGTCATGCTGTTCCCGGTCTACTGGATGCTCAACGTGTCCCTCACCCGCGACCAGGACATGCGCAAGAGCCCGCCCGACCTGTTCCCCACCAACGCCACCCTGGACGGCTACCGTGCCGTGTTCGACCAGCAGTTGCCCTACCTCGGCACCAGCCTGGTCATCGGCCTCGGCACCGTCGTCCTGACCGTGGCGCTGTCCGCGCCCGCCGGCTACGCGCTGGCCAAGCTGCGCCCGCGCGGCGGCGGCATCCTCAACTTCGTGCTGCTGGCCGCGCAGATGATCCCCGGCATCATCATGGCGATGGGCTTCTACGCCATCTACCTCCAGCTCGGCCTGCTCCAGTCCGTCCCCGGCCTGATCGTCGCCGACTCCACCCTCGCTGTCCCGTTCGGCGTGCTCATCTTCACCGCGTTCATGTCCGGCATCCCCGGTGAGCTGCTCCAGGCCGCGAAGACGGACGGCGCCGGTGCGTTGCGCACCTTCTGGTCGATCGTGCTGCCGATGAGCCGCAACGCCGTCGTCACGGTGTCGCTGTTCGCGTTCCTGTGGTCCTGGTCCGACTTCGTCTTCGCGAGCACCCTCGCGGCCGGCGGCGCCCATCAGCCGATCACCCTCGGCATCTACCAGTACATCGGCAACAACAACCAGGAGTGGAACGCCATCATGGCCACCGCCGTCGTGGCCTCGCTGCCCGCCGCGGTCATCCTCGTCCTGGCCCAGCGCTACGTCGCCGCCGGCGTCACCGCCGGAGCCGTCAAGGACTGAGTCCCGGACCGGCCCCCACCGTTGACCGTCCCTGGCTCAGACCACTGCCGCAGAGCAGCCGATCACTGCCCAAGAAATGAGTATCGCCTGATGACCGCCGCCCGATCCGGCCCGGCCTTTTCCCTCCATGACGTCCCGTTCAGCACACACGGCTCCTGGTTCGGAATCTCTCCGGTGCTCGCGGAGAAGACGCGCGCCGATGACCTCCACCTCGTCTCGCACCAGAACGGCATGCACGCCGTCCTGCGGTTCGTGCCTCTCGACCCGGCGACGGGCGACCGGGCCGAGCCCCGCGTCCAGGCGATACCGAGCCTGCTCGAGTGGGTCCACGACGGCGGACACATCGGCCTCGCCTACGAGTCGCCGGACACCGTCCGGCTGCGCGGTCAGGGTCTGGGCATGCGCGTCACCGCGGCGGCGGACGTCCTGACCCCCTTCACGGGCACCTACTTCTACCGTGACCCGGTGGACGGGGCGCACGTGTTCACCTCGTACGAGACCGGGCGCCGCTACCGGATCACCGTGCTGTCGGGCGCCGTCACCGAGGTGTCCGGCAGCCAGGCCCTCGGCCGCGGCGAGCGCGGCATCACCATCACCCCGGACGCCGGCGGAGTCTGGGAAGCGGCCGTCGAGGAACTGAGCTGCGCACGACGCCCCTACGCCTCCACGCAGACGTTCGACCAGGTCGTGCGGGCCGTGGAACAGGACTTCGCCGGCTTCGCGGACGAGGTGGCACCCTGGCGCTCGTCCGGTACCCCGGCCGCCGAACTCGCCGCGTACGTCCTGTGGTCGGCGACGGTCCGTCCGGCGGCCCTTGTCACCCGGCCCGCGGTGCTGATGTCCAAGCACTGGATGGACAAGGTCTGGAGCTGGGACCACTGCTTCAACTCCCTCGCCCTGGCACCCGGAGCGCCCGCTCTCGCCCTGGACCAGTTCCTGCTGCCGTTTGACCACCAGGACGAGGCCGGCGCCCTGCCCGACTCGGTGACCCACTCGGAGGTCCTCTACAACTTCGTCAAACCCCCGATCCACGGCTGGGCCCTGTCCCAACTGCGCAGACGGCTCCCCGAGCCCCTCGGCCGGACCGAACTGGGGCAGATCTACGGCAGGTTGGCACGGTGGACGGACTTCTGGCTCACCGCCCGCCGCGCACCGGGCGCCGCCCTGCCCCACTACCAGCACGGCAACGACAGCGGCTGGGACAACGCCACCACCTTCGACCCCGAGCGCGTGATCGTCACCGCCGACTTGGCCGCCTTCCTCATCCTGCAACTCCGTGAACTCGCCGAACTCGCCACCGAACTGGGCCTCACGGACGAAGCCCGCCACTGGGCCCGTACCGCCGACGAGACACAAGCCGCGATGCTCGACGAGTTGTGGACGGGGGAGCGGTTCGTCGCCCGCGGCGTCCACACCACGCGGACCTGGAGCACGTCCAGTCTGCTGGACCTGATGCCGATGGTGCTGGGGGAACACCTGCCCGAGAACGTCGCCAAGACCCTGGCCACCAGGATCGAGACCCACCTCACCAGCTACGGCCTGGCCACCGAACTGCCCGCGTCACCGCACTACCTCGCCGACGGCTACTGGCGCGGCCCGATCTGGGCCCCCTCCACCGTTCTCGTCGAGGACGGCCTGCGCCGCGCCGGCCAGCACCGCCTCGCGGACGAGATCAGCGCACGCTTCCGCGCCCTGTGCGAGACCTCCGGCTTCGCGGAGAACTTCGACGCCCTGACCGGCACGGGGCTGCGCGACCGCGCCTACACCTGGACCGCCAGCAGTTACCTCCTCCTCGCCGAGGCCCACGAGCTGCGGCGCACCACACCGCCGTCCGCCGGACACATGGGCGGTTGAGAAACCACCTGGGCAGCCGGCCCAGGCAGCACCACCCACCTCGGGAGACCCGCAATACACGTACCCCGCCCCCTTCCCCTGCCCGGACGCACGAGCAGACCTCCCCATCCGGGAATCCGCCCGCGCACGGCCACCGTGCTCGCCGCGCTCTGCGTATCGGTCGCCGCCGTCGCGCTGCCCAGCCCGTCGGCGCACGCCGTCGACGCCACCGTCGCCGTCGACTTCTCCAACGCCGGCGGAGCCCCGCCTACGGTGCGTCGGGGATCATCTACGGGATGACCTCGGACGGGTCGCTGCCCCAGGACCACTTCTTCAAGGACATCAAGTGGAAGTTCATGCGGGCCGGCGGCGCCCAGCTCAACAACGGCGGCTACGGCACCAGCCTCGCGGCCTACCAGACCCGCTGGAACTCCACCCTCGCCCAGTACAGGCGCACCGCGGCCCTCGGCGGAACCTTCGTCATCCTGCCGCACGACCTGTGGGGCGCCGACAGCACCACCAGCCAGGGCTGGCCCGGTGACAACGGGGACTGGACCAGGTTCGACGCCTTCCTCGACCAGCTCATCGCGGACGTGCGGGCGAACAACATGACCGTCCAGTGGGACATCTGGAACGAGCCCGACAACGGCCCCTTCTGGGGGCGTACACATGCCCAGTACCTGGAGATGTGGAAGCGCGCGTACCAGAAGATCCGGGTGGCCGTCCCAGGGGCCGTCGTTGTCGACCCCAGCACCTACCGCAGCCCCGGCGGGGCCGCTTCCGGCTGGTGGGACACGTATCTCGACTACGTGAAGGCGAACAACGTCGAGCCGAACATCTACAGCTGGCACATCTTGCCGGGCGACCCGGTCTCCGACGCCAACGCCGTGCGCTCGAAGTTGTCGGCCCGGTCGATGACGACGAGCCGTCCGTTCCAGGTGAACGAGTACGGCAACACGAACGAGCAGACCCCGGGCCGTGGTGGCTGGTACATCTCCCGTCTGGAGCGGGCGGGGGCGGACGGTCTGCGCGCCAACTGGGCCTCCGGGAGCGGTCTGCACGACAACGCGGCCAGGCTGCTGACGAAGACCGGCAGCCAGTACCTGCCGCTGGGGGAGTGGTTCCTTTATCGCTACTACGGCTCGCAGACCGGCAACATCGTGAACTTCACGCCCGGTACGAACACGGACGGGTTGGCGACGAAGGACAACTCCGCGCGGAACGCGAAGATCTTGCTGGGCAACAACGGCAACACCGGGACGGTCACGGTCAACCTCAACCGTCTCGACACCACGTCGGTTGTGGAGAACGGCCGGGTCCGCGCGGTCGTCCAGCGCATACCCAACAACGGCGGCGGAGCCGTGTCCGGGCTGGTGACAGTCTCCGACCAGCTTCTGACGGTGGGCAGCAATTCGGCTTCGGTGAGCGTGCCCTGGACGGACGCCAACGACGGCTACACCGTCACCCTGCTGCAGCCGTCGAACATCACGGTCTCCACCGTCGCGGTGGTCCAGCACAGCGGTCAGTGTCTGGACGACACGAACCTCAGTACCGCCGACGGGATGCAGTACCAGAAGCCGAACCGGTAGCGGCGGTCGAGGGACGCCCGGAGACCGAGCAGCGCGCCGTCGGCGAGAGCGGGCCCGCACGCTCGATTCCGCGGCCGGGCAGCGGTGGAGCCCGGCGTTCGCTGCCGCCGAACTGACCGGGGCGACCGGTGATCAGGGAGTTTGGGCTGCTCGGGTCGTGCGGGACGTGCGCGGGCTGGGGGAGAGTGAACGGCAAGGCTATGTGCCCTCGGTGCGCGTGGGCGTGGATCCGCGTGCCCTCGGGCCGGGACGGCTGGAGCGAGGCTTCGTGCCGCCGCTGCGCCTGGACCGTGCCGGTGACGCGGACGGGCGTGTGCGCGCCCTGCCTGCTGGCAGTCCGCCTTGGCGAGGACGACCCCTGGGCCTGGGGCGAGCTCCACGACGAAGCTCTTACCCCGGGCCGGCCGCGTCAGCTCGCCTTGGACATCGACGGGGTCGCCCTGCCCGAGGCGAGGCCGCTGCGCATGCCCCAAGCCAAGCCCGGACGGCGAGCGGCCATCCCCTCGTGGTTACGCGCTCGGCTCCCCGAGCAGGTCAACGATGACCCCCGGATCTGCCCGCCCCAGGTTCCCGGGCAACTGGGGCTCTTCCCCACCCCGGCCCGCCAGTTCGCCCGCACCCACGCGGCCCGCATCGGCGACCGCAACATCCCCGGCTTCGAGGCCGTCTCCGAGTAACTGCAGCAGATGGCCCACGAGCGCCGGGTACGCGCCAGGACCATGTGGATCTGGAGGCTCGAAGGCTTCGCCCGCCTGGCGCTGGCCGCCCGTGACCCCGACCGGCACCAGGTCGCCGCCGAGGCACTGAAGGGCCTCCTCTACAACGGCCCGATCTTCGGACAGGCCCTGGACCGAGCAGGCCTCCTCGCACCGCCCCCACCACGCCGGATGGTCCCGCCGCGCGGAACCGGCCCCACCCGCCAGGACGGACAACGGGACCCTGAGCTGCGGGGACAGTGCACACATTGTCTGGCCTGGGCGAACGATCGCCGGGTCCTGTGTGCGCCGTGCACCAACTGGTGCCACCAGATGCGCAAGCGCGGCGGCAGCGAAGCCGAGTGCGGCCGCTGCCACCGCACGCTGATGCTCAGCGCCGGGATGTGCCGCAGGCGCCGGATCGTCGTCGCCGAAACGGAGGTCGACACCGCCCAGATCGCGATGAAGAACGGCGATCAGCTGTGGTTCACCGGCCCCCATGCCGCCGGACTGGCGGTCGGACGTCTCTTGCCCGGCACCGCCACGCTCCAAGGCCGCTTCGCCCTCAAACGACGCCGCGCCCGCGCCAAGTCCGAACGCCAATTATCCGAGCACCTTCTGGACCCCGCCCAGCTGGAACTGTTCCCTTACCTGCCCCGGGACTGGACCCGTCTGGACACCAGCACGCCGCCCGCCCTCACTGCTGCGGCAGACAGCCTGGTCACCGACTTCACCGCGTACATGCGGGGCCGCGGATGGAACACCAACTTCTTCAACGGCAGCATCCGAACCCTGCGCATCGTGGCCGGGCACCTCGGCGCCGAGGCTCCTATCCAGGAGAGCGACATCCGGGCCCTGGCCTCCATGAGAGCCGACCTCCAGGGCGCCCGCGTCATCAACTACCTCCGCCAACACGGCCTGCTCGCCGCGCAACCGCCCACCGACCCGTGCATCGCCCGCGCCCGGCATCACGCCGCCGCCATCGCCCGCCCGGCCTTCTCCACCGCGGTGCACACCTTCATCGACGTACTCCTCGGCCAAGGCAGCACCTCCAGCCGAACCCGCAGCCCCAAGACCGTCGAGAACTACGTCGGCGCCATCCTGGGCACCCTCGAAACGTGGATCGCCGACGGGCTCACCGATCCCCGCGAGATCACCAGGAAGCACATCGAGGACGCCTGGACCCGCTCCACGGCGACCAGGCCCGCCGCCTGCACACCGCACTGCGCTCCTTCTTCAGGGCCCTCAAACGCGAACGCCTCGTTTTCCGAGACCCGGCCCGCAGCATCTCCCTCACCAGCAGCCGATCCGTGCCGACCGCTCTGCCCTCCGACCGCATCGCCGGTCTCCTGGACCGCCTCGACGACCCGCGCGACCGCCTCATGGTGGCCCTCGTCGCCATCTACGCCCTCCTCCCCGGACAGCTCACCCACCTCCGGCGAACCGACCTCGACCGCAGCAAGGGCCAACTGCGCCTGCGCCGGGCGGGACGCACGGACCACGTCATCTACCTCGACGCCTTCACACTGCGCCTGGCCACAGCGTGGGAGCTCCAGCGCCACCGGCGCTGGCCCGACAGCTCCAACCCCCACCTCTTCGTCACCCGCAACACCGCCGTCGACGACTCCGGCCCGCCGATCAGCGTCGGCGTGGTCCAGTTACTCTTCCAGCGAGTCGGCCTGCCCGCGGGCCGCCTGCGCGTGGACCGAATCGTCGACGAGGCGCGTCACAGCGCCGACCCCGTCCGGCTGATGGAGCTCTTCAGCCTGTCCAACCTCTCCGCCACCCGCTACGTCCTGTCGGCACACCCGGACAAGAAGAACGACCCCATCGCCCCGTGAGGCCATCCCGGTCTGATCGGTCAGGTGGGATTCACAGCTGACAGCCGGTGCCACCAGTGACCGCATCCGTCGGAGCAGAAGCGCTCGCGGCGCCGTTCGTCGGCGATCGCGAGTACCGCGATCAGCAGCCGGAACGCCTTGCGGCGTTCGTCGAGAGGGGCGAGGCTGGCGATTTTCCCCAGTTGCTGGTCGATCCGGCCGCGTGTGATCAGCACCGCCGGCGTATGAGTCGGGCGCAGTCCGGCACGGCGGATGCTCTCCGGTCCATCCTCGATGACGGCGCGAGCTTGGACGCAGTGATGGCGGAGGAACAGCAGCGTCTCGGACTGCTCCTCCGGGCTGAGACCGTCGAACCACTCGATGCCCTGTGACATCGGGCGCAGCCCTTGGGCGAGTTCGTTGAGTGTGACGTCGCGTCCGGTCATGACTGGCTCCCGTTGGACAAGCGGCGCTCCGCCGCAGTGATCAGGATCCCGAGCAGCACCGCCAGATCGGCCGCGCCTTCGGCATCGTCGGCCCAGCGGGTGGCCTGCAACGGGCGCACCTGGTCGAGGGAGACGCCTTCGCGGGCCAAGACAAAGGCCAGCGCCAGCATGGCCGCACGGGCATTGCCGTCGTCGAACGGATGGAAGAAGAGGACATCGAGGTAGGTCCGGGCGGCGCGTGAAGGGAGGGGCAGGTCCGGGCGGATGCTCTCGGCGAGGCAGTGCTCGAACCGTGCGTGTGTGTCGGGCGCGAAGCCGTAGCGCTCTCGTCCGCCTTTCGCGAAGGCCGGCATCGTGCGGAAGGCGACGGAGCTGCAGCCCAGCACGGTCCGCTGCCAGTTCGCCATGAGGGAGAAGGTCAGCCGCGCGCCCTGCTCCGCGTCGGCCAGAGCCCGGTCGAGGGCGGTCAGAACCCGCGCGGTCCCTTCGACGTCACGGCCGCCACGCGTCGCGGTGAAGAAGTCTCGGAAGCCGTCAAACGTCGGGGGTTCGGCGACGGGGTGCTCGCCGCTCCAGCTCGGCCAGGATATCTCCGAACGGATGCGCAGCCAGTCGGCGAGGGCGTCGTTCCGGTGGTCGGTCCCGAAGCTCATCGATCTCCACCCATGGTCCGGGCGAACCGCGAGCTCACTGCCTCGACCACCGCGACGTCTGGTGCGATCCAACTGCCGAACCGGCCACCGACCGCGCTCTCCACGATCTCCCGGGCTCTCTCCTCGTCAATGCCGTTGTAGGCGAGGAACCATTCGAGGACCTGAATGCAGTGCCCGTACCAGCCGCTCTCGGCCTGAGTGCGGTCGGCCACCACAGTGACCAGTCGCGTGCACGCACGCTCCCAGTGCCAGGGGTCCATCGAGGACTCAGCTGAGTTCGACCGTGGTGCCAGAGCGAAGAAGCGCTCTGCCAGATCTTCGAGCCAGGCGCGCCATTCAAGCAGTGCCGCGACGACCAGCGGGGCGGTTGCGTCCGCCGTCGTCACGGAATCGGCGGCGCAGCACCACGCGCCGACGACCCCTCCGTCTGCGTCGCCTTCACCCACCGACCAGTTCCACCCGCAGGCCCATCGGCCGTACCGGTCCACCAGAAACTCGGTGACAGGATCCAGCGAACGCCAACGCTTCTCCTCTGCGGCACCGGCGTCGGGCAGCAAGGGCGCGACACGACCAGCCAACTCCTTTGCCGCATCCTCATCCAGCTCGAACGGATGCCGCAACGGATCCACTTCTGCCCAGGTCAGGGCGTGCGCCCACAGCTCAGTCACCACAGCACTCTGCCGTGTGCAGACGCTCGATCACCAACCCAATATCGAGCGGCAGCGCCACAGTGGTGGGAAACGACCTTCATCGCCTCCGGAATGCCTGGCCAGGGGCTCTCGCGAACAGTCCCGTAGCGGACGTCCCGTAGCGCTGGCTACGGCGTCGTCAAACGGGCTCTGTCACAGATCTTGGGGAGCGGTCGCAGAGGGTGACCGCTGTGTTCGATTGCGAAGGTCCGGGTTCGGATGAGACGGCGTACGCCCCACCGACCGACGGGCGAGATTGACGCTCCGTCAGGTGTGCGGTGGCCAGGCTCGTAGTCGGCTGTGTCCGGTGACGGTGCTGGTCAGAGCCTGTTTGCGAACTCGGTCTGCTGGCTGGCGACGGTTGTCCTACCGCCTCGATCGATGTGTGGGCAGGAGGATTTTCGGACGCACGCACCCCTCAGCGTGATGACGTGGCTTGCGATCCTCTTGCTACCCCCACTCCCGTCTGGTCGCCTGATCCTCGCGTTCGGCGGCTTCGTAGGGGGACGGGTGGCATTTCGGATTCATCTCACGCGTGACGATCTTCTTCGGGTGTCCCTCGGAGAGGGGGCCGATCCTGTTTTCGAGACAGTTATCAGCCTGCGGGCTGTGCAACGACGCAGACCGGGCGCCGCGTTCGGGCCCTGGCAGCGCTGGGCACGCCAGCAAATCCCCCGCTCCGTCCAACTCCTGCGATCACTGGTACCGCCCCATGAGCCCTGCCCGGACTTCCTGACCCCACTCAACGCCACCGATCTCGACGCTGGCCTGGATGCGCTGCTGTACACACCGAAATCGACCCTGCACAGCGAGCTGGAAGAATTCACCCACGTCACCGGAAAGCCACTGGCATGGGCCAGCTCGCTCGCCGACGGCTCCCCACGGGCTCTGGAGACCGTCAGCCACGCGATACACGACTGGCACCGGACAGCGATCGCCCCCATGCAACAGCACCTGCATGCCCGCACCGAAGCAACCCGGTTGTCCGCGGCGCGCACGCTGCTGGCCGAGGGACTGGACGCGATGCTCTCCCGCCTGCACCCCACCATCCGCTGGACACCCCCGTACTCGAACTCGCCCGTCCCGACCTCGACGCGGACCTCCACTTGGAAGGGCGTGGACTACGCCTGATCCCGTCCCTGTTCTGCGGCCGCACACCGATCATCACCCCGGCCCCCGAGCCCCCCGTCCTGGCGTTCCCCGTCTCCCAAGACACCATCTGGAACCCAGCAACCGATGCCCCCCCCTGGAACCCGGCCGCAGCACCCTGGCGGCTCTCCTTGGCCACAGCCGCGCAAGCGTGCTGCACGCCATCACCACCGGGCACGGCATCACCACCACCGACCTCGCCCAGCGCACCGGCATCTCCCCGGCCACCGTCTCCCACCACACCACCGTGCTGCGCGACGCCGGACTCATCACCACCCACCGCAATGGGACCAACGCTCACCACCTCCCGACCCCGCTCGGGGCCCAGCTCGTGAACAGCAGGCGGGTGTGACGCTTCCAGCGGATGTTCATGCTGTATACGTTGCGCCTGGACACCGCTCCTTCGCCTGATCAGCGCCCTTTGAGCACCATCAAAGCGCCTGGTCGGAGGCACGCGGACCACCACACCATGGGTGTCCCAACGGATCACCAACCAAGGGACGTCACATGAAGTTGTTCCGCGTAGCAGCGACCGTGGCCGTGGTGTCGGCCACCATCATGCTGCCCGCCCCCGTCTCCGCTCAGCCGGATACCGAGCGAACTGCAGCCGTGGCGAACGGCGCCAGTTACGCCAGAACGGACAAGGACATCACCGATGCGGTGGTATCGGTGATGTACATGGAGGCGTCGGGACTCGCCGCCTGCCGGGCTGGATGGGCGTGCTTGTGGCAGTACAGGAACTTCAACCCCAACGGCGGAACCATGGTCGCTTGGCCGGCTGGTTCCTACTCGTCCGACTTCCGAAACATTCCGTGTCCGGGGTGCAGTGAGGGTGACTTCCACGACGACGCCAGCTCCTGGGCCAACAAGACGGACCGGAACTACTGCGTCTCATGGGGCACCAACGGCGGCAACCCGGACAACACCATGCCCGTCGGCACCTCCGGGAACTTCACCCCCGAATGGGACAACCAGGCCTCGTCGATTGGCTTCATCGGTTGCCCGTAGCCCCCAACGACGCGACGCCTCAGGTCAGATGCCGCATCTCTACCGATCACGGAACGTACAGGTCGAACAAGGTGCCTGGTCGGGTGGTCTTCGGGCTGCACGTGCATGAAGGCATTAAGGCCTGGCCTGTCACCACGGGGGAGTGACAGGCCAGGCCTGCGTCCGCGGTGCCACGGCCCCGACGGCACGTGCAGTCGCTTGATGAAGTCCTCATGGTGCGGACCACGACACCTCATGGCCGAGGGATCAGGCGGCCTGTGCCAGGTAGTACGGGCTGACGCCGCGTCGTTCGGTAGCCCGGGCCCCGCAGCGGGTCAGGCGCCTGGTCATCAAGGCGACGGCCGCCCTGTGATCAACGATTCGCTCATCTCGGGAAGGCGTTCGTGGTCGCGGCAGTGCCGTCGGGCCCTCATGATCCACGGCCAGGAGCGTTCGACCACCCAGCGGCGGGGAAGGACGACGAAGCCCTGCGCGTCCGGCGGGCGGCGCGCGTTGCTGCGGTGATCCACCCCCGCCACCCAGGCCGCCCCACACACCGGACACACCCGTCGGCCCTCGTCCCGCTCCAGCGCGGCCGTACGAAGCTTCACCCGCCGCAACCGACGCCACTGCCTAGACCGGCACACCCCGAGCGGAACACCGCCCGCGGCCCGGCATCCAGCCTTAGCCAGTCACCACAGCCCGGACAACGCCGTCCGCGTACAGGCCCGTTGATCTCGGCCACCAAACCAGACTAGACCCGCCCAAAGATCCATATGTGAGGTTGAGAAACGGGCACTCATGCAGGCCGACATATCGTTCTGGGACTCGCTGATGTCCGCCGGGATCGACGACCTGGACGTCGAGGCGGTGACCGCCGCCTTCGGCACGGTCGACGTGGTGGCGAGAGGACGTGCGGCGGGAGCCGCGTGCCCGGACTGCGGACGCTTCTCGGGCCGGGTGCACGACTCCTACCAGCGCACGGTGAAGGATCTCCCGCTCGGCGGGCAGAGCGTCGTGATCCGGCTGACGGTCCGTCGGTTTATCTGCGGTGGGAACGACTGCGCGCGTCGTACGTTCGCCGAGCCGTTCGCCCGGCTGGCCGTCCCGTACGCACGTTTCACCAAGCGGCTCAACCACGCCCTGGAGCGCGTCGGACTCGCGCTCGCCGGACGGGCCGGCGCCCGGCTGGCCGCCCAACTGGGCTTACGCGCAGGGCGGATGACCTTGCTCCGCAGGGTCATGGCACTGTCGGACCCGCAGCTCAGTACACCGCGCGTGCTGGGCGTGGACGACTTCGCCACCCGCCGGGGCCAGAACTACTCCACCGTCTTGACCTGCGGAGAAACCCACCGTGTGGTCGATGTCCTCCCGATACGCAACGCGGGACCACTGGCCGCGTGGCTGACCACTCACCCCGGCGTTGAGATCATCTGCCGGGACCGGGCGGGCGCCTACGCCGAAGGCGCCCGGCTCGGCGCCCCCGCCGCCCTCCAGGTCGCAGACCGGTTCCACCTGTGGCAGGGCCTGGGCCGGGCTGTGGAGACCTGCGTCACCGCCCACCGCGAGTGCCTGCGCGCTCCGGCACCACCCGGGCCGCCGTACGGCACACCGCCGAACGACCCCAGCCCGGAGCCCGCCGGTCGGCGGGCCCAGCGCAAGAAGGCCGCGCACGCCCAGGTCCACGAAATGCTCGCGCAGGGCCACTCGCGCCGGGCGATCGCCCGCCACCTGGGCTGGGGCCTCAACACCGTGCTGCGCCACGCACACGCCGCGCGCTGGCAGGACACCTTCCGTGAGAACCGGCCCCGGCCCAGCCGCCTCGACCCCTACCTGGAGCGGCGATTCGCCGCAGGATGCACCAGCGTCACCCGCCTCCACCGCGAACTCCTCACCGAGGACGCCCCCGTCACCTACCAGATGGTCCGCGCCTACATCGCCTCCCTGCGCACGGCCCCGCCGCGCGCACCGTCCCCGCCGCCAACGGTGCGCAAGGTGACCGGATGGCTCACCCGCCACCCCGCCACCCTGAACGAGGAAGAACGCGCCGCGCTGAAGAACGTCCTGGCCGGCTGCCCCGAACTGGACACCGCCGCCGGACACGTCCGCGACTTCGGCGAAATCATGAGCGACCGCCTCGGCTCCACGCTCCCTGCCTGGATCAACGCCGTCGACACCAGCCAACTGCCCGGCCTTACAGGCTTCGCACTCCACCTGCTCCGCGACCTCGACGCCGTGACCGCCGGGCTCACCCTGCACTGGAGTTCCGGCGGCACCGAAGGCGCCGTAAACCGCATCAAAAAGATCAAAAGGCAGCTCTATGGACGTGCCGGATTCGAACTACTCCGCAAGTTGATTCTGCTCCAGTGACCCTCTGCGACCACTCCCCAAGATCTGTGACAGAGCCGAGTTTTGAAGGCGCTTGGGGCCTTACGGTGGCACGATGGTTGTGCTCTTCCCGCAAGGGGTGCCGATGCGTATTCCGAAGGAAAAGATCGAATCGTACGCGGCGATTCGTGCCCGCCGACGTTCGGAACGGCGCATCGAAGCATCAGCCTTCCCGCGTCAGACGTGCAGCCGACTACCGATGATCAGGGAGAGTTCATCAAGCCGTGCGTGCCGACGACGTGCCCGTTCCCGCCCGGGTCGCGTCCGCGCCCCAGCTGGCCAGCAGTCGTAGTGCCTCCGCGGACGGGGAGTTCGGTTCGGCGTGGTAGGTCACCAGCATCTGCTCGTGGGCGTCGGCCTGGTGGAACGACTCGAGGCGGAGGTCGAGTTCGCCGACGAGCGGGTGGTGCAGGCGCTGGATGCCGTGGCACTTCTCCTTGACGTCGTGGGTGGCCCACAGGCGCCTGAACTCCTCGCTCTTGACGGAGAGTTCGCCCACCAGCGCGGACAGTCGGGGGTCGCCGGGATGGGAGCCGGCGTCCATGCGCAGCTGAGAGACGACGTCGCTGGCTTTGTGCTCCCAGTCCACGAACAGGTCTCGGTACTCGGGCCGCAGGAACACCAGCCGCGCCCAGTTCTGCTCCCGCGTCGGCAGCTCGGCCCAGTCGCCGAAGACCGCCGCGGCCATCCGGTTCCAGACGAGGATGTCCGAGCGCCGCCCTACGAGGATCGCCGGAACACCGTCCATGGTGTCCAGCAGCGTCCGCAGGGGGCCCCGCACCGGCTGGGCGCGGCCGGCCGGCTTCTTCTTGTGCTGCTTCGGCTTCGCCAGGTGCGTGAGGTGGGCGTGCTCGGCGTCGCTCAGCCTGAGGGCGCGGGCGATGGCGTCGAGGACCTCCGACGACACGTGCCGCCCGTTGCCCTGCTCCAGGCGTGTGTAGTACGCCACGGACACCCCGGCCAGCTGCGCCAGCTCCTCGCGGCGTAGCCCTGGTACCCGCCGGTACCGCCCGTAGTCCGGCAGTCCCACGTCCTCCGGCTTCAGCCGGGCGCGTCGGGTGCGCAGGAACTCATTGAGCTCGGCACGCGGGTCCAGAGCGCCGACGGCGGGCTCGTGCACCGGTTCGGGGTATTTGTCCATGCCTCGAGTATCCACGGTCGCACGCACACCATCCTGACCCAACCAGTGGTAGGCACCGCGCACGTACGCAAAGCCGTGACCTGGGTGGATGCCGGATCGTCCAGCACGCTGGCCACTGTGCCCGGCTAGAAGACGGCCAGGGCGTGGCCTGGATCAAGAACGGAGTACATCCCATGAGCGCAACACAGGGGATCGAGTCGAGGACGCACCAAAGCGAGACGGCTGCGGAGGTGGTGGGCCGCCTTCGTGCGACGTTCAACACCGGTGTCACCCGCCCATTGGACTGGCGCGTCGACCAGCTGCAGCGGCTGCGGGCCCTGCTGGTGGAGAACGAGCAGGAGCTGCTCGATGCGCTCTGGGCGGATCTGAGGAAGAACGCCGCCGAGGCGAAAATGCAGGAGATCGACTTCACCGTCGCCGACATCGACGAGGCACTGGCGAACCTCGAGAACTGGCTTCAGCCCCGCCCGGTGGAGGTTCCTGCCCACTTCGGTCCCACGACAACGGCCTACACCACGTACGACCCGCTCGGGGTCGTCCTGGTGATCGCTCCGTGGAATTTCCCGCTGCACCTGCTCATCGACCCCATCATCGGCGCGCTGGCCGCCGGGAACACCGTGGTGGCCAAGCCGAGCGAGATGTCGGTGCACACCTCGGCGGTCGCTTCACGCCTGCTGCGCCAGTACTTCGACGCCGATGTGCTCACCGTGGTCGAGGGAGGCGCCGAGGAGACCACGGCCCTCCTGGCACAGCGTTTCGACCAGATCTTCTACACCGGCAATGGCGCGGTCGGCCGGATCGTCATGGCCGCAGCAGCCAAGAACCTCACCCCGGTCACGCTCGAACTCGGGGGCAAGTCGCCGGTCTTCGTGGCCCCCGACGCCGACGTGGACGAGACCGCGAAGCGGCTGGTCGGCGCCAAGTTCGGCAACGCGGGGCAGCAGTGCATAGCCCCCGACTACGTACTGGCCGATCCGGCCACCGCCGCCGCGCTGGTTCCCGCCCTGCGTGCGGCGGTCGACGCCCAGTTCGGTGCCACTCCGCAGACCTCAGCCGACTTCGGCCGGATCATCAACGAGCGGCATTTCGACCGACTCACCCGTCTGCTGGATTCCGGCCGTGCGGCGGTGGGAGGCCGACACGACCGTGACGACCTGTTCATCGCACCGACCGTGCTCACCGATGTCGACCCCGCATCGCCCATCATGCAGGAAGAGATCTTCGGTCCGATCCTCCCCGTCGTCGAAGTCGAAGACCTCGATGCCGCCATCGCCTTCATCAACGAACGCGAAAAGCCCCTCGCCCTCTACGCCTTCACCACCTCCGAGGCCACCAAGTCGCGCCTCGTGAAGGAGACGTCCTCCGGCGGCGTTGCCTGGGGCCAGCCGGTGATACAGCTGCTCATGCCGGGACTGCCTTTCGGCGGCGTCGGCGAAAGTGGCATGGGCCGGTACCACGGCCGGTATTCCCTGGAGACGTTCAGCCACCTCAAGGCTGTCGCGGACGTGCCGCTCAGCTAGCCTCGCGCTTTCGTGGAGCAGGCTGTCCGCTGGGCGATCGGCCGGCGGAAGTGCCTCAGGCCGGTGAGAACGAGGAGCGCTGAGATCGCTGTTCCCGCCACCGCCATGAGCGCGTTCCAGGTGAAGCCATGTATCGGTCCTTCGCGGGGCGCGTCGAGGGAGTCGGTCGCGGCGCGGCCTGCAGACACCGATCCGTGCCGACTCCGGCGGCGGCACCCGTGACTTCGTCACCTGGCTGATTGCTGATCGTGTGCAAGCAGCGAACGCCCGTACTGCGGCGGGCAGTTGCGCTTGACCGGCGTCGACGCCGACGGCATGCGGCTCTCACCGCGTTCGCCGCCAACACCACCCACACCCCGATCGCGGTCATGGAACCGCGTCACCGTCAGCGGGCCCGTGCCTCCGCCGGGACAGCGCGGACCCCTGCGTCGCAGACCTTCATCCCGTTCCCCTCCGTATTGCAGAAAGAAAGAAACCCATGACTGTCAACATCTCAGATGTTTCACCCGTCCCGTCGCTTTTCTCCCCCATCTCCCTCGGGAAGATCGAGCTCGCCAACCGCATCGTCATGGCACCGATAACCCGGGTCCGGGCCGGCTCCTCCGGCATCCCCGGGGACCTGATGGTCGAGTACTACCGGCAGCGGGCGAGCACCGGAATGATCATCACCGAGGGCACCTACCCCGACCACGCGTCGCAAGGCTACGTCGGCGAGCCGGGCATCGCCACCGACGAGCAGGCGGCCGGCTGGCAGCGGGTGTTCGAGGCGGTGCACGCCGAGGGCGGCCGCATCGTCCTGCAGATCATGCACGCCGGCCGCGGCACCCACCCCGACATCAACGGCGGCCGCCGCATCCTCGCCCCCAGCGCGATCGCCATCGACAACAAGACGTTCACCGAGAAGGGCGAGCAGCCCTACCCCGTACCGGAAGCGATGACCACCGCAGAGATCCGGGCAGCCCTGGAGGACTTCGTCACCGCGGCCCGCCGGGCCATCGAGGCGGGAGCGGACGGCGTGGAAATCCACGGCGCCAACGGCTACCTGCTCCAGGAGTTCCTCTCCCCGGCGGCCAACCAGCGCACCGACGAGTACGGCGGCTCGCCGCACAACCGCGCCCGCTTCGTCGTCGAGGTCGTCACGGCGGTCGCCCAGGCCGTCGGTGCCGAGCGGGTCGGGCTGCGGATCTCGCCGGAGGTCGACCTCGGGGACGTCTTCGAGACCGACCGGGACGACGTCCTGGCCACCTACGGCACCCTGATGGACCAACTGCGCCCGCTGAGCCTGGCCTACCTCTCCGTACTGCACGCCGAGCCGGGCGGCGACCTTGTACAGGAGCTGCGGCGCCGCTTCGACGGCAAGCTGATCGTCAACAGCGGTCCCTTCGGGGGGCAGACCACCCGCGAGCAGGCGCTCCAGCAGATCGAGGCCGACCATGCCGACGCCGTGGTCGTGGGCCGGGCCCTCATCGCCAACCCCGACCTGGTCGAGCGCTGGCAGGGTGGACACCCGGAGAACGAGCCGCGGCCGGAACTGTTCTACGGGCCGGGCGCCGAGGGCTACACCGACTACCCCTTCCTCGAAGCGGCTTGAGGCCCACGGTCACGCCTGTCCATACGGCAGCCCCACTCACACATGGACAGGCGCCCGACCGGCGACACTGTGCCCGCCCCTTTGAGCCCGCGGTCACACCGGCGATCACCGGCTCGAGGGACCGTCGGGTCCGTCAGGGCGTTGACGGTCCGCAAGTTCCTGGTCAGCAGCCTGCGTTCGGTGACCTCGGCGAGCACATCGCTCTCGTGCGTGGCCACCGCGGCGGCCTTCGGCCACAGCTGACGCCTATGACTGTTTTCCAGCGGCGGCCCACCCTGGCCTTGCCGATCACCAGTTCCCCGCCACCCCGCAGGGAACGTGCCGCCGCCTGTCTCTTTCACCTGACCCATTCTTCGAAGGAAGCTGCTATGACCACCGCGTTCGACCCGATCGACCTGGGCGGCAAGACGCTCGCCAACCGCATCGCGATGGCGCCGATGACCCGCAGCCGCGCCGATGCTCCTGCCGCCACGGCGACGGAGCTGATGGCCACCTATTACGCCCAGCGCGCGAGCGCCGGCCTGATCATCACCGAGGGCATACAGCCGTCGGTGGGCGGCCAGGGCTACACCAACACCCCGGGCCTGCACTCCGCCCAGCAGGTCGACGCCTGGCGGAAGGTGACCGACGCCGTCCACGCCGAGGGCGGCACGATCTTCGCGCAGTTGATGCACACCGGCCGGATCAGCCACCCCAGCCTGCTGCCCGACGGACTCCTCCCTGTCGCCCCCTCCCCGGTCGCGGCGGCGGGTCAGGTGTTCACCTACCAGGGCCCTCAGGACTACGTCACGCCGAAGGAACTGGACCCCGACGGCATCGCCCAGGCGATCGCCGACTACGCCGACGCCGCGCGCAACGCGATCGCCGCCGGTTTCGACGGCGTGGAGATCCACGGGGCGAACGGCTACCTGATCCACCAGTTCCTCGCCCCCAACACCAATCTGCGCACCGACAGGTGGGGAGGTGGCGCCGCGGACCGGGTCCGCTTCGGTATCGAGGTCGCCACGGCCGTCGCAGAGGCGATCGGCGGCCACCGGACCGGCTTCCGTATCTCTCCCGGCAACCCCTACAACGACATCGCCGAGACCGACCCGGCGGACGTGCTGGAGACCTACACCACCCTGATCGCCGGTCTCGCCCGGCTGGACCTCGCCTACCTGCACCTGGTCGAGAGCCCGGACCGCGACCTGACCGCCCGGCTGCGCAAGGACTGGCCGACGGCATTCATCCTCAACCCCTTCACCCACCCCGAGACCACCGGACCCGGCGCACTCGCCCACATCGCGGACGGCACCGCGGACATCGTCGCCTTCGGCGCGCTGTTCCTGGCCAACCCGGATCTGCCTGCCCGCCTCGCAGCCGGCGGCCCCTACAACACCCCCGACGCGGTCACCTTCTACGGCGGCGACCACCGCGGCTACACCGACTACCCGACGTTGCTCGCCGACAGCGCGTGAACTGACAAGGGTCATCGCCGGCGAGTGCGGAGGCAAGACGCGGCGTGTCAGGCCACCGAAGTCCCTCTCGGCCAGCCCACCCATCCCGGCTGCAGAGCAGGATCAGGCGCGGGGGTGGACAGCATCGGCTCCGGCCGCGTCCACGTCACGCATCATGCCTTCCACCCAGGTCATCGGCCCCGGGGGACCGATGACCGGACCGGTCTTGGTCGGGCCTGTGGACGGGCGCGACGGGAAACCCCGACCATGCCGTCCCCGGCTACTCGACTCCACCCAACTCGGGGCAGTCCGGAACCTCCACCGATATCGGGGCGGTTCACTGTCTGCAGATCTCAGCTGGCAAGTTTGTTGCCCTTGCGGACCTGTCCGTCGAAGGCCCCGGCGGGAGGGACGCGGTGCGCCGCACTGAGGAGCCAGGCGCTCCGGCCTGCTGCGTACCGCACCTTCGGCTTGGGGCATGCCGGGCTCGACGGTGTTCGCCTTCGAACGAGGAGTTGGTACCGCCAGGCTGGACGAGCCCGGACCCCGTGTTCGCGGATCTCGTAGTCCAGGAACTCGGTTGAAGAAGCGCTGGGCCTGCGCGGGAGAGTGTTCCTTGTAGGCGCCCAAGGAGCCGATGCCCGCGTTATTGACCAGGACGTTGATCCGCTCGAACCGCTCGATCGCTTGCTCGACCGAGGCAACGACCCAATCGTCGCTGCCCACGTCAGATGGTCCGGCCCTATCGTGAACGGCGGGCAGTCCTGGAGGATCTCTTCGCCCGCGAAGGGCTCGGTGCCCCGTTCACGCTGTGCCCGAACACGACCGACCGCGCGCGGCGCCTTCGTCGACTTCTATCTGTCGGCCGAGCACCGCGACCGGCCCGGCACCGGTTGCCCCACCGCCGGATTCGCTGGGGACATGGCTCGCGAGCCCACAGCCGGGGAGTTACGCGAAACGTATGCGGCCGGAGTCCGGGAATTCGCCGCGTGGATGTCCACCGACGCCGACGACGGCCTTCCCGTGATGGCCACCCTGGTCGGCGCGATCCTGCTCGCCCGGGCAACGGCGGGCACAGAGCTGTCGGAGAAGATCCTGGAGTCGACCCACAAAGCCCTGACCGCACCACACCGACCTTGACCCGGAATCCTGGAGGCAGGGGCCGAGCGTCGGGGACCCGACGCCACGTAGGTAGGCAATCGCGGAATCCCGGCAGTACACGGTGGCGGTAGTCTTCCGGCCGCCCACCCCACCCCCCGGCCAGGTCGGAACGGGCAGCAACAGTCGGATGGCCTGCCATTTGGGGATTCGGGCCCTGCCGCAGCCGAGGACCTTCGGATGGTCGCCTGGGCCTGCGTCCGGGCCGTGCTTCAGCGAGGCAGCAGGACGTCGACCTGCCTGCGGATGTCCTGCGCGATCTCCTCGACGCTCAAGGCGATGTTCACGCTCGCCGCCATGCTGAGGAACATCACGGCGGACACGGTGTGTGCCAGCGTCGCGGCGTCGCCCTCTGCGACCCGTTCGTCTCGGCGCAGCACGGCGGCGACGGCCTCCTCGGTCTGCGCGACGATGGCGAGTGCCGCGCTGTGCCGGGGCTCTTCGGGGTCGCCGAAGACCATCTCTCGCAGGTAGGTGCGTCCGTTGTCGATCTGGATGCGGTTGCACTCGACGATCGGCCGGACGATCGCCATCACCGCGTCCAGCACGCCTGGGACGGTCTCGGCGTCCGCCCGGCCCTGCTCAAGTGCTTCGACGTACTTGGCGTTCTGCACAAGCAGGAGGAGTTCGCCCTTGGTCTTGGCATAGAGGAACAGGGTCCCGGTGCCGATGTCGGCCTTGTCAGCGATCTGCTGGGTCGTGACCTCTTCGACGCCGTGTTCGGCGAACAACTCTGTGGCGGCAGCGACGATGCGGTCGAATTTCTCCTGCTTGTTCCGCTCGCGCCGTCCGACCGACCGGGGGGCGACAGACATGGCGGCGTCCTCCAGGAGTAGATTATGACTGTAATCAGTTACGATTACAGTCATAACTGTATGGGATCGAATGTGGCTCCGCTCATTATCCCACGGCCGGGCCAGGATTCATTGCTCCGTCCGTGCACAGCCACGCACTTCACTTCCCCCTGGAAAAGAAGGAACACCCATTCCCTCCCTCGATGGAGCAGTCGTCCTCGTCACCGGCGCCAATGGCGGTATAGGCACCCACTTCGTCCACGACGCCCTGGCTCGCGGCGCCGCCAAGGTCTACGCCACCGCCCGTTCCCCCCGCGCCTGGGACGATGACCGCATCGTCCCCCTGACCCTTGACGTCACCGACCGTGCGTCGATCGACGCGGCCGTCGCCGCCGCGGCGGATGTCACCGTGCTAGTCAACAACGCGGGCGCCATCCCGCCGAGCGCGAGCCTACTGGACGTCACCGAGGCGGACATCCGGGCGAACATGGAGACGAACTTCTTCGGACCGGTCCTCCTTGCCCGCGCCTTCGCACCGATCCTCGCCGCCAAGCAGGGGTCAATCCTCATCGACGTGCACTCCGTTGCCAGCTGGTATGCCTTCGGCGGCGCCTACAGCGCGTCCAAGGCCGCACTGTGGTCGGCCACCAACTCGTTGCGCATCGAGTTCGCACCCATGGGCGTCCACGTGACGGGTGTGCACATGGGCTACGTCGACACCGATATGGCCGCGCACGCCGACGGACCCAAGATGCTGCCGACGCAGCTGGTGACGACGGTCTACGACGCTGTCGAGGCCGGAGAACACGAGGTCCTGGCCGACGAGTTGACCAAAGGGGTCAAGGCGGCTCTGAGCGGTCCGGTCGAAGCGCTCTACCCGGACCTGCGCGGCACGGACGCCTGAGCTTGTTCTTCGGTCCCGACGTGATCTCTTCACGCCGGAAACCCGTGATCCATCGCGTTCGAACAGCTGGCAGACCGGTGTCGGGAAGGGGTGCACCGTCGGGGCCGTCGAGCCGTGGATGACCTCGGCGGTCGATCCGGCAGCAGCCCGATCAGCAGATCCTGCGGTCCCGCGTCCCATCTGCGCGGCGCTCACTCCTCGTGGTGCGGGAGGATCTCGCCGTTCTTGACGTAGGTGAGGGCGGCGGTGACGTCGTAGGCGTGGATCGCGGAGACCTGCGGTGCCAGCCGGTTGGGCAGGTTCTCGATCACCTTGCCGGTGAAGAAGGCGTCCCGTGCCGCGGTGTCGGTGAACCCCAGGCTGACCGAGGCGTGGAAGTGCTGGTCGTGGGGGTTGTCGTGAGCAACGTCCGGGGTGTCCCAGAGCTTTTCGAACCAGGGCAGGAATGTCTGCGTGCGCAGCTCCTTCAGTACTCCGGTGCCGGCGAGCGCGGGAGCGAGCTGCTCGTTGACGAACTTCCGGAAGGAGCCGGCGCCGACCCCGTCTCTGCGGCGCAGATAGATCAGCGCGCGGGCACCGACCGTCTCTCCGGGGCCTGCGACGTCGTACCACCGAGAGGAGTTCGGCGGGCCGGCGTAGAGGAGGGTGCGGCGGAACACGTTGATCTCGTCGGCATAGGCCAGCTTCGTCTGCTTGCGCCCTTTCAGGGGTGCGAGCGCCGATTGGAAGGTGACTTCCGCGACGCCGTCGATCTTCCGGTCGGCGGGGATCGTGGTCTGGACCCCGTCGGTGGCCGGCCACAGGCCCGTGTTGTGCTCGGCGAGGTGGATCTGCCGGTACTCCTCCAGGCCCGGGGTGGCGGAGATGATCCCCGAGTGCGGGCCCTTCCAGTGGTCCATGCCGGTCTGGCGGGGCTGGTCGGTGCGCACCCACAGCAGGATCGAGGAGGTGAGAGGCTTCTTCACTTCAAGGGGTGCGACGGCCGGTGACGTACTCATGATGTCGCCCTGCTCTTCCCTGGTCAGGTGGTGGTCATCGGGCGAGGAACTCGACCGTTATGGGGGCGAACTCCTGGTGGTACTGGAAGATGCCGCCGTGCCCGGAGTCGGGGTAGATGATCAGCTCACTGCCCTTGATGCGCTGGTGCAGGTCCTCCGACAGGACCGACGGCACCATGCGGTCGTTGTCGCCGTTGGCGATCAGGGTGGGCTGCGTGATCGACGACAGGTCGTCGGGGGTGGAGCGGCCCCACTTCTTGATCGCCTTCAGCTGTGTCTGGAACGCCTTGGTCTTGATGTCCACGTCGCGGTCGACGGTGCGCTCCTTGAGCCGGTTGACGAACGCGCGTGCGGCGGGCTTGCCGGTGGCGTTGCGGTTGAAGAACAGGAACTCCTTGGGGTCCGAGCGGGTCAGGGTCGCGCGCAGGATGTCCCAGTAGGTGATTCTGGCGACCTTGTCCATGTCCTTGCCGCCCTTGGGCCCGGTGCCGGTGAGGACGAGCTTGCGGACGAGCTCGGGGTGCTTGACCACCAGGGCCTGGGCGACCATGCCGCCGAGGGAGAAGGAGAAGACGTCGATCTTGTCGTACCCGAGCGCCTTGATGAAGGTGTAGGCGTCGTCGGCCATCGCCTCGACACTGTCCGGCACCTGGCCGGTGGACGCCCCGACACCGCGGTTGTCGAAGGCGATGACGTGATGGCCCTTCGCGATGGGATCGATGATGCGGGGGTCCCAGTTGTCCAGGGTCGCGGCGAGGTGGACGAAGAAGACGACGGGGATGCCGCCCTTCGGTCCCAGCTCGCGGTAGGCGTAGGTGACGCCGCCGGCGTTGACGGTGCGGGCCGGGGCCTTCGCGTAGGAGGTGATGACGGCTTCGTTCGGGGTGCCGGTGCTGCTCATGACGGATGCTCCTCGTGTGTTCTGTGTCGCTGTGTGTTTCGTGTCGCCCGTCGCGGTTGCGGCGGGTCAGCTGTTGCCGATGACGGCCTTGCCGCGGATGCCGCCCTGGGACAGGGACTGCAGCGCGTGCGGGGTCTGGTCGAAGCGGACCACCTTTCCCACGACCGGACGCACCGCGCCTTGGCCGATGAGGGTGGTGATCTGGCGGAGCTGGTCGCCGCTGGCGCGCATGAACAGGAACTCGTACGTCACGCCGAGCTTCTTGGCCTGCCTGCGGATCTTGCCGCTCAGGCCTGCGACCGCCAGGCGCAGCAGCGGGTTCAGGCCGGCCTCGCGCGCGAACGCGGGGTCCGGGGGACCGGAGATCCCGATGGCCTTGCCGCCGGGCTTGAGCACCCGCAGGGACTTCTCGAGAGTCTCCCCACCGAGGCTGTCCAGCACCAGGTCGTAGCCGGTCAGGAGCTGCTCGAAGTCCTGGCTGCGGTAGTCGATCACCGTGTCCGCGCCGAGCGCGCGCACGAAGTCTGCGTTGGAGCCGCTGGCGGTCGTGGCGACGTGCGCACCGAGGTGCGCGGCGAGCTGGATCGCGATCGAACCGACCCCGCCGGCGCCGGCATGGATGAGAACCTTCTGCCCGGGCCGCACCTTCCCGCGCTCCACCAGCGCCTGCCACGCCGTGAGCGCCGCCAGCGGCAGCGAGCCGGCCTCTTCCATGCTGATGGAAGCGGGCTTGAGCGCCAGGTCGCCTTCCGCTATGGCGATGCGCTCGGCGAACGTGCCGATGCGGTTCTGGTGGGGCCGGGCGTAGACCTCGTCTCCGGGCTTGAAGCCGCGAACCGCCGCCCCGATGCCGATGACGGTGCCCGCGACGTCGTTGCCCAGGATCAGCGGCAGCTTGTAGGGCAGGATCTGCTTGAACTCACCGGCGCGGATCTTCTCGTCCAGCGGGTTCAGTCCGGCGGCCTCCACCCGGACGAGCACGTCGTGCTCCCCGACGGTGGGTTCGGGGACGTCCGCCTCCTGCAGCGGCTCCTTGTACTTGGTGACGACGAACGCTCGCATGGGGTGCCACTCCTAGTCCTTGTCGCATTTATCCAGATTTGAGACCAAGTCGGCAAATTCTGCGCGCCGCCCGGAGCCTCGCCTCACTCAATTAATCCGAGTACACTCAACTATGAGCGTACTCAGAATAATTGTCAAGGGAGGTCCCATGGGACGCGGTCGCATGCCGATCGGGCGCCGCGAGCGGGCCAAACAGGCCAAGCGCGAGCGCATCATGACCGCGGCCCGTGAGCTGTTCGCCGAACACGGCGTCCGCGGGGTCACGACGCAGCAGATCGCCCACCGGGCCGACGTCGCGATCGGCACCCTCTACCGGTACGCGTCCACGAAGGCCGAGTTGCTGATCATGGTGCAGAACGAGAAGTTCGCCGCCGCCATCGACGTCGGCCTCGCCGCCGCGAACGCCACCGTCGGACAGGGCGCACTGGAGCCGGTCGCCGCTCTCATCCGTCCCGTGGTGGAGTGCCTGAGGGAGCACTTCGAGAACGGCCGCACGTACCTGCACGAACTCGTCTTCGGCGACCCGGCCGAGCCCTACCGGCAAGCGGGCCTAGCCCTTGCCGGCCGCCTCGAGGACGGCGTCACCGGCCTGCTCACCCGCAACGACTACATCGGTGCCGCCGACGCGGCAACGCTGGCGCGGGTGATCACCGCGATCATCCACATCAGCACCACCGCCACCGTGTACCTGCACCGCAGCGACGAAGCCGTCCTCGCCGACATCCGCCACCAGATCCACGCCACCCTGGCGCCCCACCACCGCGCCGCATGACCACTCGCTCCACGAGCCAACCGTCGAACAACCCGGAAAGTGCGGACAACGGACAGCCGTAAACCCTGTCCATAACTTCGGCTCTCCCGCCCACCCCGGCAGCAGAGCCGGGTCGGGCGCAGCGGCGGCGAGCACCGGTTCCGGCGGCGTCCACGTCACAGCCCCATGCCTTCCGCCCAGCCCCTCCGGCCGCAAACCGAGTGGTGCGCGCGTACCCGGCCACAAGTCCGACCACGGCCTGGGCGCCGCCGACCACCTCCCGCGACCACGGCAGGTCAGTGCGCTACGGCATCTCGCCGGCCTCGCCTGTTCAGTGCTGTGGGTTGATCTCCTGGCGCACGTCCAAGTAGCAGGGCAGCCGGACGCCGGACTGTCCGGGATCCCGGGTCGTACGGTCCGCCGTTGAGGTCGGCCACCGAGCGGCGAGCAGTTCCTGGACGGCGAAGGCGGTCTGGTCGTCGTACGCCGCGATCTCCACCACGGCCAGCCCCGGCTGTTCCATATGCACGTTGCTGATCGGCCCCATGCACGGCACTACGCTCCGGCACCCGAAAGGGTTCTGCGATCCGGCCGCCTTCACCCGACCGAGTAGGGTCCCGCCATGGCGGCCATTGGTCAGGATCATGATCAGCACTTTGCGGCCAGTCCGAGGAGTAAGCCATGCACAACAACTACCCGAGCTTCCCGGGGTTCGAGAACGTCAGCCTGGAAGACAGCTACGTACTGGACATCGCGGTCCACCCAGGGGTCCTGACCCTCAAACTCGATCTGCTGCTCTTGCCGAGACACCTCGAATACCGGGCCCCGCTACCAGGGGAACGTGCCTGCTTCCGACAGGCCAGGGTCATCTTCTCATCCGTACGTGACCTGCACTGGGCGGGCCAGAGTGTCATCAAGCCTGCGATCGACGCGAGCGGCAGTGCCGACTTCGGATCAGTCGACTCCATGAGCAGTCTCAATGACGGTTACAAGATCCTGGGCGACTGGGGCGAGATCAACCTGCAGTCAGACGCGCCTTCCTTGTCCATCGATCAGGTCCCCACTACTTGATCCAGATGAAACGGCGTAGCTGGAGGCGTCGGCCATCTCTGCGCGGTGGCGGGCGCGCATCAGGTCGGCGCGGCGCGCCGCGCGTTGTCTCGTTGCCGGATCGTCAATCGGTCCGGCTGCGGAGGCTCCGCGCCAGGGTGGGGATCATCACCGTCGCAGGGACGAGGTGCAGCCCGAGGAGGGCGGTGGTGGTGGCGGTGTTCGCCCCGGAGAGGAGGGGCGGGACCAACGAGATCGCGGTCAGCGACACTGCCGTCCACACGAATCGCTCGGCGGGGCGAGCGCTCCAACGAAGAAGAGCGACGGCAATGACGACGCCCACGACCGAGAAGAAGCCGGTCACCACGGCGAACCCGGACAACGGGATCGTCTCGCCACCATCGGAGACCTCGAAGTCGACGCCACCGGCCTGGGCAAGCGCAGCGGCGAGGGTAGTGGCCACCATCGCTGCGAGCGTGGCAATGAAGCCGGTGCCGGCGAGCCCGCGGAGTCGGTGGGTGTGGCTGGTCCGGCCCGATGCCGGGCCTGCGCCGACCCCGGTGTCATTCATGCTGTTCATGGCGTTCCTCCATCATTCGGCAACTGGCGTACGGGTGTTGACCGGCATGTGACGGTCCTGGCCCTGGGGGTGACGATGCGCACCCTCGCCGTGCGACGGCCGGGGTTGCGCAGGGCGCGGACGCCGGTGCCGCGGAGCCAGAACCCGGCATCGCGTCCCAGGACCGGCCCCAGCTCGCCGTCGCGCAGTTCCAACTGCACCCGCCCGCGGGTGACGACGCCGAACGCGTCGTACCACTGCGCCGCGACTACCGCGACACGCGCGCCACCGCGCAGCGTGAGCGTCCACACCGGGACTACTCCGAGCCGTCCGCCGGCAGGCGCTCCGGCAGCCCGAGCCGCGGGAACTGGTCGTCGTGGAAGACGACGATCTCGGTGATCGCCCCGCCGGTGATCCGCAGGACGTCGATCACCAGCGGCAGGTACGCGCCCTCCCGATCCCGCCAGAGGTAGAAGGCGACGGCGGGCTGCCGGTTCACGGAGGTGAGGACGGCGCGCAGGCCCGTCATGCCCTCGAAGCCGTCCTCGACCCAGTCGTTCACCACCGCGTCGCGGCCGATGTTCAGGCCCGGCGTGGGCGGCATCGAGCACCGCACGTCGTTCCGCAGCATTGCCGCGATCCTGTCGACGTCCGTGGCGACGCTGGCTTCGGTGAAGCGGCGCACCAACTCGCGCGTGGCGGCGTCCTGTTCGCCGCCGGTCCAGTCCTGCCTTTCGGCGGGCAGGTGCTCCCGCATGCCGGCGCGGGCCCGCTGCAGCGCGCTGTTCACGGAGTTGACGGAGTCCCCGAGGAGCTCCGCGACCTCCTTCGCCGGCCAGCCGAGCACGTCCCGCAGGATCAGCACGGCCCGCGGGCGCGGCGCGAGGTGCTGGACTGCGACCACATACGCCAGCTCGATCGTCTCCCGCGCGACGGCGACGGTCTCCGGCTCGTCCGCGTCGCCCGCGGGCAGCTCGTCGAGCAGCCGGTCCGGGTAGGGCTGCAGCCACAGCACCTCGCCGCCGGTCGCAGGCTCCGGGCGGCACTTGGCGAGCAGGTCCAGGCAGGCGTTGGTGGCGATCCGGTACAGCCAGGCCCGGAACGTCGACCGCCCCTCGAAGGTCTCCCGCCGCCGCCAGGCACGGAGGAACGTCTCCTGCACGGTGTCCTCGGCATCCTCGAACGACCCGAGCATCCGGTAGCAGTGCACGTGCAGCTCCCGCCGGTACCGCTCCGCCAGCCCCGAGAACGCCGGCTCGTCGACCTCGCCCAGCCCGCTCACGCCCAGCTCCTCCAGCCGCGTGTCCGCACTCATCACGTCATCCTTCCGCCTCGTCGTGTCCCGTCGTAGGTGTGACGGGTGTGGGCGCGAAAACTCATCACCAGGTCGGTCGGCATGGCTGAGCGTTTCTCATCCTTGGCAGGTCGGGTTTTCGACGTGGTGGAGAACGAGGATGGCCTGCACCATTGCGGTCGTCCGGGAGGGACTGCAGCGCAACTTGGTCAGGACTTTCCAGGCCTTGAGGGTGGCCTCGCCCTTGCTGGACAAGACTGACCGGAAGGACGCTGAACATGACCGGGCAACGCGACCGTTGGGCGGAACTGGCCGGCGGACAGGCCGGAGAGGAGTACGCCCGGCGTTTCGCGCGGCACTTTGCGGAGGTCAAAAATCTCTGTCTGCTGCTGATTTCCGCCGCCCGCCGGCTGGGCGCCACCGTCGGCGCCTGGCGCCAGGGACCCGGCACGCCCAGGAATGGTGCCCCGTTGGTCAGTTGGTTTCGGGCTGGACGTCGGCCGGGGGTGTTGGGTTGAGGGGTGTCGGTGGTGGTGTAGTAGACGGAGACGAACTCTTGGAGGACATCCGTCCGCTGCACGCCGCGCTCCGCGAGTCCGCGGACCCCCGGGCAGAGGAAGCGCGGGCATGGCTCGATGAGGCTCAGGCGGCACGCGCCAACGGTTGCGGCCGCACTGCCATGCACTACCTCCACCACGCCCTCGTCCACACCAGATACGCGGACATCGCCGAAGCGGTCCAAGGCGCAGAAGCGTCCCCGTGGTTGGACGTCATCCGGCAACGTGTGGATGAGGCCGATGAGGCGGGCGGGCCGTTGCACGGCCCACGGCCTAGAGCATCTGTCGGCGCAGTCGGCACGGCGTTCCAGGCGATCGCCTGGAACGCTGGGGGGCTGTCGACGTCGGCCAACGCGCCCTGTTCCTCGACTGGCTGTCCGCTGAGGTCCGACGTCAACTGCTGCCGTCCGTCAGCCGTCGTACGGCGGACGGTGCCTGCGGCCCAGTCGTCGCTTCGGGCGGATCCGCTCCAAGCGACGAGTCGAGGGTGGCCGAACCGTACGACGACAGCGACTGAAGCGACCCACGCCCCAGCGGGCCGGGAGGAGGGCGCAGCTTCGCGGGAGCGGGCGGGTACGCCTGAACTGGTGTGCGTGTGACGGCAGCGGGTCTTCGGGTTCACCGTGTGGCGCGAAGCGGACGGGGGCTTGTCGGTTGAGCCCGCCTCGCACGCAGAGAGTGATCGTTGGATCATTCTCCGTGCAGGTAGCCGGGTGTGACGGGGGCCGCGCGATGCGGTGGTGGAGACATGGCATTTGGCTGGGAGCGGTGGCCGTCACGGGCGCCGTGCTGGCCGTGGCACTGGCCAACGGGGACCTCGGCAACACGTCGTCGCTGACGGCGGTGCTTGGCTTCGGGTTGTCCGTCGTCGGATTGGCCGTGAACCTGTGGCGCGGAACTCCCGCCGACAGCGTGTCCGCCGACGGCGCTTCGTCGCCGGAGCGGCTGGAGCAGCTGGCGGGCCGGCTGGCGGTGGCGGTGGACGAGCAGTGGCACCGGGAGTGGCGGCTGCGGCGACTGCAGGATCCGCATCCGCTCCAAGTGCGGTGGTCGTCGGCCGAGGCGTGGCTCGCCGACGACCCCGGCGACGACCGTCTGCCCGCGGATCTGGACAATCGCCTCGATGGCATCTCGGCCGCTGTGGATGCCGTGCCGTCGCGGCGGCTCGTGGTCCTGGGAGACCCGGGCAGCGGCAAGACCGTCCTCGCCCTCCGTTTCACCCTGGACCGGATCGCCCAGCGTGCGGACGGCGATCCGGTACCGGTGATCTTCCCCGTGTCCGCCTGGCAGCCTGATCGTGAGCCATTGCGGGAGTGGATGAACGCCCACCTGTCCGCCACCTACCCGGGCGCCCCCTGGACCCGGGAGCTGCTTAGACCGTGTCCTACGTGGTGAGGCGGACGAGGCGCTTGTAGCAGCAGAGGGCGGCGGCAAGTCCGAGAAATGCCAGGTAGTTGCGGGGCTGGCGCTCTTAGCGGGGACTGAGTCTGCGGTAACCGGACAGCCATGACGTTGGGTCGGCCGCGCGGCGAGGTGTCTGCCGTGGCAGGTCCTGTTCCGCGCGGCCTCCCGCCGAACCGGACATGACGGTTTCCCGGTCATCCGGCTCTCCAGTGACTACTGCGTGTCTGTTTTGGCAGGCCGTTTTGAGTGGATGCGGTCATGGCAGGCGTCGCAGGCCACGACGGTTTTGCGACGCCGATGCAACATGACGCGCGCCCAGTCGGAGGGCTGCCATCCGGCATGCGCGAGGTCGGCGAGAGCGCGGACATGGTGAACTTGCACGTTGCCCTTGCTTCCGCAGATCTCGCAGGTGTCCGCCAGGAGCCTCGCGATGAGTTCCTTCTGCGGATAGTCCACCCGGACCGGCTCACGATCGGCGAGTTCTGCCGCTCGCTGCCGTTGGAGCGGAATTCCACCGAACCGTGCCACCAGTGGCTTCCTGTTCTTCCGCTCGATACGGGCCTCGAAGCATACTCGGGGCCCATTGGGAGTTTCGATTCTGGCCTTGTGCTTGGCGGCCATCTTCGTCACTGAAGAGCGGTGCTTGGCGGCGAGTGTCTTGAGCATGGATGTCTCCATGACCCATTGCAGCCGATGCAGCCGATGCAGCCGGAAGACATCTCCGGCGAGCAGGTAGTACTGGACAACGCCCCGGTAGACGGACCCGAAGGTCGCCACGATCGCGTGATCGCTGCTGTTGATCAGGGCCGTCTTCTTCGCGGGTTTTCCGCGGGCGAGATACGGGACGCACTTGGCTTTGATCACGTCCCGTGGGACACGGAGTGCTGTCTGGCCGTTGACTCGACGGTAACGGCCAGTCTTCTTCGTGTCGTTGTGCTGGGTCGTGATCTCGTAGCCGAGAAACCTTGCTGCCCGGGTGCGGGCGTGAGTGATCAGTGTCTTCTCCTGGGACAGTTCCAGCTTGAGTTCATCACGCAGGAACTGGGCCAGGCGCTGTTTGATCTGCTCGGCCTCGGCTTTCGGGCCGGTGAAACCGAGGAGGTGATCGTCCGCGTAGCGTATGTAGCGCAGCCTGCGGTATGCCGGATCGTTGGGATCCGCGCTCGGCAGGCTGACCATCCGCTGACGCGACACACGGGCCTGCACCCGATCGCCGCGCCGGCGGGCTTTCGCCAGCAGATTCTGCAACTCCAGGTAGGCCGGGTTTCTGGCCCGGCGGTCTCCCCGGGTGTACTCCGGAATCAGAACTGTCTCGACGAACTCATCCAGCTTGTGCAGGTAGATGTTGGACAGGATCGGGGAGGCCACTCCGCCCTGCGGCGCTCCGGAGAGTGTGGCGCCCCACCTCCAGTCCTCCAGGTATCCGGCTGTCAGCATGTTGCGCACCAGCCGCAGAAACCGCCGGTCATGGATGTTCTCGCCGAGGATCGACAGCAGGACCTGGTGGTCCAGGCTGCCGAAGCAGTCGGCGATGTCCCCTTCGATGAACCAGGACGTCCCGGTCCAGGTGTGGTCCACCTCCCGCAATGCGGTGTGGCAGCCACGGCGGGGACGGAACCCATGGGAGCGGTCGGAGAACGTCGGCTCGTAATACGCCTCAAGCAACAGGCGGACCACTTCACCGACGAGTTTGTCCGACCAGGTGGGCAGCCCCAGCGGACGCGTCTTCCCGTTCTTCTTCGGGATATGGACACGCCGGACCGGGCGGAAGCGGTAACGCTCGTGACGCATCGCTTCAATGATCCGGTTGATCTTCCGCTGCGACATGCCGTCCACGGTTTCCGACGTGACCCCGGGCGTCATCGCGCCATGATTGGCGTAGATGCGACCGTAGGCCAGCAGATACAACTGCGGGTTGAACAGCTGCCGATACAGCTCATCACACGGCAGGCCACGCCTGCCGCGTGCACGCAGGACACCCAGCACCGTTTTGGCGTTCTGCATTCCGCATACCTCCCGGCTTCGAGTGTCTGAATCACCTGGCCCCCTTCGTCCGATGTGGACGGCTTTCCCGTCCTCCCTGGCCGGTCGTGACTCCGGCGACTACTACGGGGCCTCCGTCGCCATAGGATTCTCATCCCGTAGGCGATCCCACGTTCGTCCCTGTCTGTACGTACTAGCGCGACACAGGCGTCCCACTCATCTCCTTGAATGTCCTCGCTGGACATCGCCCCGCGCTCCGGAAGTTGCTCCGGCCACACAATCGAAGCCAGAGCAGAGCACGGCACCGGTTTCAGCTGTCCTTCCGGCGGATGGGAACTTGCATCTTCTGGAGATTGGGCTTCAAACAATCCAGTCTTCGCCATATCGCGCGGGCCACCCAGCGCACCGTCTCCGACAACTGAGCCCGGTCACTGGTTTTCTGACATGCTTTTGTCCCCTTTACCTTTCGGATCCAGGTAAGTCATCGGGCCCAGGAACCTCCTTCCGAGTTCCTCCCGGCTGAGCCGGGGATACAAACAGAGCGCCTCGTGGCGCACATCGTGCGCTCGATGACCCACCTCCGACGCCCTAATCGCTCGCTGGATTCGATGCCTTTCCGGGCGATGCGTACTCCGATTCGCTTCCATCGGAGCCATCTGCGCAGGTCGGCACGATCATAGGCTTTGTCTGCGTGTAGGCGCTGGGGCTTGAAGTACCGGCCGCGGTGAGGGTCGTGTCTCGTTTGGTGACCCTCGATCATGGGCTTGAGCCCTTCGCTGTCGTGGGTGTTGTCGGCCGAGATGCCGACGAGGAGGGGCAGTCCGTTCGCGTCCGACAGGATGTGCATTTTGGAATCCGGCTTGCCCCGGTCCACGGGGCTCGGACCTGTATGTTCGCCCCTTTTTTTGACCCGGACGTGGGCGGAGTCGAGGACGACGCGGGTGACGTCGATGAGGCCGGCGTCGTCGAGCTGGTGCAGCACGGCCTCGTGGAGGCGGCCCCAGACGCCGGCTCTCGACCAGATCAGGAACCGGCGGTGAGCCGTCGACTTTGATATGCCGAAGCAGGATGGCAGTTGGCGCCAGGCGCAGCCGCTGACCAGGACGTAGACGATGGCCGCGAACAGCGTCTCATCAGGCGTGTCCTGCGTTCCGCCGCCCTGCGGCCGCACCCTCGACGGCGGGATCAGCGGCTTCGCGATCTCCCACAACCCGTCCGGAACAATCCAACTCCACGTACCCCGCCCCATACCGGGGGCAACGTTCGCCTCACCACGTAGGACACGGTCTAAGTAGCAGTAACAATGGTGTTGTTGGGGACCCGGCGGGGCCCGTCAGGGGCTACCGTGGAAGCCGGTTGCCGCCACCGGGGGAGTGGCGGGAGTCGCTGGGGGCCGGTATGGAACCGCTTGCGTTGGCGGTGGGCACAGCTCTTGTCTCGGCGATGGCCACGGATGCCTGGCAGCAGGCCAGGAGTGCGCTGACGGCGCTGTTGCGCCGGGTGCGGCCGGAACAGGCCGAGCAGATCGACGTGGACTACACCACCGCCCGGGACCGGCTGCTGGCCGCCCTGGAGGCCGGGGCGGACGGGATCGCCCCGGCGCTGGAGACGGACTGGCAGTTCCGGGTTCACCTTATGCTGCGTGAACACCCGGAGATCGCCGGTGAGTTGCGTCGCGTCCTGGACGCCGAGCTGACTCCGCTGCTGCCGGGGAATGAACAGGCGCGGGTCGGCACGGTGATGCACGCCACGGCGTCCGGCTCCGGGCGGGTCTACCAGGCCGCGCGTGACCAGTACATCACCGAACGGTGAACACACCGCCGGACCGGCAGCCCGGACCCGAGGATCCGCGCATTCGCTACCGCGTGCCGCCGGGAGGGCAGGCGTCGGGTTCCGAAACGGCGGGCGGAAGCGACCGAGCGCCGTCGGGAGAACGGTCGGCCGAAGCGGAGGAGCCGGACGCCCCCGCACCGGTGCCCTCGGACGGGTGGGTGCCCGGGCGACCCGCGGGCCCTGACGCCCCGGGCGGGTCGGCGCCGGCACGTCCGTCGTATGTCCCGTGGGACGCGCAGACGACGCTCCGGGCGCAGGCCACCGGCAGCGGGCGGGTGTACCAGGCGGCGCGGGACCTGTACGCCGCCGAGCGTGACCTGCACGTCCACTACACGCACGGCGTGCGTTCCACGCGTCGGGTCATCGCCGACACGGCGACGGACGAGTGCCCCTACCCGGGGCTGCAGGCATTCGGCACCGAGCAGGCCGCGTGGTTTTTCGGCCGGGACACGGCGACTGCGACCCTCCTGGTCCGGCTGGACGCGCGGCTGCGCACCGGCGGTCCGGTCGCCGTCGTCGCCCCCTCAGGCGCGGGCAAGTCATCGCTGCTGAACGCCGGACTGCTGCCCCACCTGGCCCGGGGCGCCCTCGCGGCCCCCGGCTCCGCCGACTGGCCGCGCGTCCTGCTCACCCCCACCGCATGGCCGACCAGGGAGCTGGCCTCCCGGCTCGCGGAGGCCGGCTGGGACCAGCGAGGCCGGACCGGGCGTCTCGTGGTGGTGGTCGACCAGTTGGAGGAGCTCTTCACCCTGTGCCCCAGCGAGGACGAACGCCATCGCTTCGTGGACATGCTGGCCGCCCTTGCCCACGCTGACCCGGAGAGAGGCCGGGGCCCCGACGCCCTGCTGGTCCTGGGCCTGCGCTCCGACTTCTACTCCCCGTGCGCGAACCACCCCTGGCTGCGCGAGGCGCTGGAACACGGCCAGTTGCTGCTCGGTCCCCTGACGGAGACGGAACTACGGGAAGCCATCCTCCACCCCGCCCAGGAGATGGACCTGGACGTCGAACCCGGCCTGGTGGAACTCCTGTTGCGCGACCTCGGGGTCGACAGCGGAGATCCCGGCGCGGGGTACGAGGCCGGGCGACTTCCGCTGCTGGCCCACGCCCTGCGCGCCACCTGGCAGATGCGCTCCGGCCACGTCCTTACCGTGGCCGGTTACCGGGCGACCGGCGGTATCCACGAAGCCGTCACCACCACGGCCGAGGAGATCTACACCAGCCTTCACGACACCGGACGGCGGGCGGCGCGCGCCGTCTTCCTGCGGCTCGTCCGCTACGGCGAGCACACCGAGGACACCCGGCGCAGACGTTCCTACACCGACCTCCTGGACTCCGTCGACAGCCCCGAACCAGCCGTCGCCGCCGTCATCGAACGGTTCACCCGGGCCCGGCTGCTCACCCGGCACCAGGACCACGTCGAGATCACCCACGAGTCGCTGCTGGCCGCCTGGCCCCGGCTGCACACCTGGATCGAGAGCGGCCGCACCGACCACCTGCTGCGCCAGGAACTCGAACAGGCCGCCGCCGACTGGGACCGGTCCGGCCACGACACCGGCATGCTCTACCGCGGCCACCGCCTGGAGGCGGCGCTCACCTGGTCCCGGCGCACGGACCGCGATCCCCTTGCTCCCGCGGCCACCGACTTCCTCGCCACGTCGCTCCGCTCCCGGCACCGGGCCAGACGACTACGCCGCGCCGCCGTCGCCACGCTGACCGCGCTTGCGGTGATCGCCTCGGGGGCCGCCGTGATCGCCTTCCGGCAGACGGGTACGGCACGGGCCGAACGGGACACGGCCGTCTTCAACCAGGTGCTCGCCAAGGCGGACGCGGTGCGGTCGGCCGACACCTCCCTGGCCGCGCAGCTGGATCTGGTCGCCCATCGGATGCGGCCCGGCGACCGGACGGTCACCACGAGGCTGCTGGCGGACGCGGGAGCACCACTCGCGGCACCGGTGCGGGGCACGGGCCGCGTCCACCGGGCCGCGTTCAGCCCCGACCAGCCGATCGCCGCCACTGCAGGTGATGACGCCACCGTACGACTGTGGGACATGTCGCGTCCGACCCGAGCGGTTCAGCTCGGGGAGCCCATGCGGGGGCATACGGAGAGCGTTCTGACCGTTGCCTTCAGCGCCAGCGGCAACCTGCTCGCCAGCGGGTCGGCCGATGACACCGTGCGGTTGTGGGACGTGACCCGGCCCGACCGGCCGAAGGCCCTGGGCGGGCCGCTGGCCGGGCATCGCAGAGGCGCGCAGGAACTGCTCTTCAGTCCGGCCGGGAGAACGCTGGTGAGCGCCGACTGGCAGGGCGATGTCCGGCTGTGGGACGTCTCCGACCCGGCTCGACCCGTTGTCCTGGGCCGGCTGCCGAACGGCCAGGCTGTGTCAGGTCTCTCCTTCAGTCCCGATGGCGCTGTGCTCGCGGTTGCGGAGACCGGTGGACTCGTCGGACTGTGGGACGTCTCCGACCCTGCCGGGCCACGGCTCCGCGGCAAGAAGCTCACCGGCAGTGGCGTCACCGCCGCATCCGTGTCGTTCAGCGCCGACGGCCGACTGCTGGCGGTCTCTTACGGGGACGGCCGGATCCGGTTGTGGGACACATCCGATCCCGGCCGTCCGGAGGCCGTCGGCTGGTGGCCCGACGCCCATGCTGGAAGCGCCTGGGCGGTCGTGTTCAGTCCCCACGGGCGCCTGTTCGCCAGTGCGGGATTCGACGGTCTCATCCGGCTGTGGAATGCCACCGACCCTGGGCGAGCCATCAGTCTCGGCGTGACACTCGCGGGTCACGAGGGCGTGGCCCAGTCGCTCGCCTTCGCCCCAGACGGCCATGGCTTGATGAGCGTCGGCACGGACGGCTTACGGTACTGGAGTCTGCCGGACAACATCCTGACCGGGCACACCAGGAGCGTTGTCGACGTCTCGTTCAGTTCCGATGCGAAGACTCTCGCCACCACGTCCTCCGACCGTACGGTCCGGCTCTGGGACCTCACCCGGTCGGCCCGCCCCGAATCCGTCGCGCGGATCACTGGCTTCGACCATGGCGTCGGGGCCACGCTGTTCGGTGCCCGACCCGGCATCGCTGCCACAAGCGCTGGAAAGAACGGCGTCGATGTGTGGGACCTGTCCCGCCCCGACCGTCCGCGAAAGCTCAACCGCACCCCTCTCTACCAGGCCTTCGGTCCGGTCGTGTGGAGCCCGAAGCGGGACGTCTTGGTCACCAGCGCCTATGCCGCCGACTACGACTATCCGCTGCGGCTGTGGGATTTGACCGTCCCGGAGAAGCCCCGGCCCCTCGTCGATTTGCGAGCCGGGCATGACGGCGTCACGGAGGCGATCGCCTTCAGTGCCGACGGCCGGCTGCTGGTCAGCGGCCATGACGATCGCACCGTACAACTGTGGGATGTCACCGATCCGGGCCGAGCGAAACCGCTGGGCGTCCCCCTGCGCACCCGCGCGTCGGGCATCGCCGATGTAGCCGCCGCTCCGGACGGCCAGACGGTGGCCGTCGCCACGGACTCCGGCGCCATCGAGATCTGGGACGTGACCGATCCGGACCGCCCCCGACGCACGGGCCCGACGTCCGTCCGGCACCTGAACCTCGTCAACTCTGTCTCCTTCAGCCCTGACGGCCGCACCTTGATGAGCGCCGGGTACGACGGCACCGTCCGGCTGTGGGACGTCACCGACCCCGCGCACACGGCCCCGCTCGGCCGACTGCTCGGTCCAGGCGCCGTCTACGACGCCGCCCAGTTCAGCACCGTCGACGCCGCCGAGTTCAGCCCCGACGGCCGCACCCTCGCCGCCGCGCTGGCGGACGGGACCGTACGGCTGTGGAGCATGGACGTGGACGCCGCAGCCCGCAGGATCTGTCACGACACCGCGAACACGCTCACGGAGACGGTGTGGCGCCGGCATCTGCCGGGCGTCCCGTACGCCGACCCCTGTCCGGGAGAGCGGCAGCGGTGAGTCTGCGTTGATGTCCGCACCGTCCCCGGGCCCGTCGGCGATCCCCCAAGGTGGTCGCCGCCGGCATCGCACTGACCCCTACACCCACGACGACGAGTACGCCGTCACCGGATCGCGTACCAAGCATCTCTGGCTGGAGTTCGCGGAGCCGCCTGCCGACCGGAGGGACGCGTACTTCGCCAAGGCGCTGACGAGCACCCCCGACCCCATGCTGCTCCCCGGCACGGAACCCCCGGCCGCCCCCGCAGTACTCGCCGGCGTGGCGCTCGACCCCGAGCCGGTCCGGGTGATCACCCCGCGGCAGGTGCAGGACCTGGCCGGACTGTCCGTCATGCAACGCCTGGAACCGAGTGCGAGCAGCGACCGGCACTTCCTGGTGCCGCTGCCGCCCGACACCGACCCGGCTCACCGGAGTTGTTCTCGTTCTACACGTACGAGATCCGGGTCGGCCACGACCGCGGGCCGGTCGACGATCCGCTGTGGTCGACCGCGCAGGGCCGCTACGGCGAGCCCCTCCTCCTGGAGGGCGTCCAACACCCGGCCCCGGAACTGGTCTGCTCCGTCATCGCCGAACCCGACGGCGCGATCCGGATACGGGCACCGTACGCCCTCCCGTACCTCCACCTCAGGCGGGTGCAGCCGCGTCCGCCCAACACGGAGATCTGGGTCGTGCTGTACGCCCGGGTCGTTCAGGCGGATGCGGTCACGAAGCGCAATGCGCAGATCGACCTCCGCCGGCTCCGGGTGCGCCGGACGACAGACGTGTCGCTGCCCGTCGAAGGGGAGGGGTGGTGGCCGGGTGCCGAGGTCACGGCGGCCCTCGCGCGGGCCGGTCTACCGGTGGAGGCCGGGCTCAGCGCGCTGGCGGTCGAATTGCTACCCGAACCCAATGGCGGCTTCCTCGGCCCGCTGGGCGGCGACCTCGGCCAGGTGCGCATCCTGCGCACCTCACCGCTGGCGGCCCTGGAACGCAGTTGCTGCCCTTCGTGATCGCCGAAGACCGCACGCTCGTTCATGGTGCGGGTGGATGCGGTGGTGTTCTGACTGGCACTCCATCGCGTTGTCAGGACTTGTACGCCATTGGATGGGCCGTGAGACTGGCGCGTCTGTAGTGCAGGAGCCATCCGTCGCGGGTGGGGTGGCCGATGGAGTCGGCGAGGCCGATGACGGGGTCGGTGAGGGCGGTGTGGAGGTCTTCGGGGTGGGGGTCGGAGTCCCAGTGGAGGGTGCTCTGGTCGCCTTCGACGGACAGGCGGCGGTGGTGGGCGTGTCCGCGGTCGGGTCGGTCGGTGAGGTCGTTGAACCATGTGCCGATGTCCCAGCTGCCGTCCGGGGCGTGGGTGCATAGCCGTGCGGTGAGCGCGGCGAGCAGGGTCTCGGTGTCGGCGGTGAGGTGGGGGAGTGCGTTGAGCGTGGTGTGTTCCTCGTCGCTGACTGGGATGTCACTTGTCCAGAGGCGGGAGTAGTTGCTGTCCGGATCGGGTGGGCCTTGCAGGCGGCCGTCGGGGTCACGGGTCACGGTCATGGTGGCGCCGGTGGGCAGGTGACGCAGGTGCCATCCCTCGTCGTAGGAGCTCTCCACCCGCAGTCCGGGCAGCCCGATCTGCGGGAGCCTGTCGCGTCCGATCAGCCAGCAGGCCACGTTGTAGGGGGCCCGGGCGGTGATCACCAGGTCGTCGTGGCGAGGCCAGACGACCAGGGTGCAGCGGGTGATGTCGGCGAGGCTGACGTGGCGTGGCCACAGGCTGGTGGGGCCGTGGTTGAACATGCCCAGGGCCAGCAGCGCTCGCAGCCGCCGCTGTGCAGCGGTGCAGACGTCAAGGCCCAGGCCGTTGCCCGGGGAAGGGACGTTGTTGCTGTGGCGGGAGACGCCGGTCGGCCAGGTTGACGTGGGGTAGGTATGACGGCGGCCGAAGCGATTCTGACGACTGCGCCGACAGCATGAGACCCCGGGCCTCGAAGGCCCGGGGTCCGGTGGTCCGGGGAGCGGTCGGAGGTTGTCTCGGTAGTCGTCCCGTTCGGTGGACGGTCCGTACTGTGAACCTGCGTTGGGGTTCAGTGACGCTGTGGCCAGGAGTATCCGAGTTGCCTGGCGAACTCTGGTGAGCCACCGCAGACCTCGGCGGTCTGGCGTGGGTCAGCTGCGATGAGTTGCTCGGCGAGCCGTTCGGCTTGGTCTGCCGGGTCGTCAGTGGAGACGGCGAGGATCATCTGGAACTGCAGCCATGGCCGGTCTTCCCTGATGGCAGCGCGGCCTGGATGGAAGAGGAAGACGTTGACCTGGTCCGGTTCCCAGGGCAGGGCGGACACGGCGCCGAGTTCGCATTCCCACCGTGCGAGCCAGTCGGTGCGTTCTCGGAGGTCCTGTTCCAGGAGCCGTGCAACGGTCCGCGCCGGCCATTCCCAGCTGTGGTCCGCGGTCGCCCGCTCGACTTCTCTTTGGTACTCCTGAACCTCGAAGCGGAAGGCAGGCAGGTCGACCTCGTCCTCGTCGGGATTGCGCCAGGCGTCCCAGAGCACGTAGTCGCCGTCGCGCTGGATGGTCACGTAGAGAGCGCCGCAGCAGCCTTCGGTGCACGATGCCTCGGCGAGCCGCACTTCGTGCGGTAGCGATTCGGCAGTGAGAGGGCCGCCGGGCACCAAGAGGTACTTGGGATCTTCACCCGGACCCTCCGTGAATGCGTCAGCCAAGATGTCCCTGCCATCAACCAGGGCCCGGACCTCCACGTTCGCATCCCTCTGGGTGGGATCAGGAACGACAACGTGAAGGGTGAGGCAATGCTTCTCATCGGTCACGGGATGATTGTCGAATGCGCCGGGCCCGGGTGTCGCGCCTATTCTCACAGCCGACCTTCCTGGGCAGCGGTCACCTATCCGCCTGCCACCGGGAGACCGCGACGGCGCTGGAAGTGCTACTCGTTGTCGGCTGACGCGGCGCAGGTGTTCACCAGAGCGTGGATCGCCGGTGCGGGCAACGCCGGGTTGGCGGCCGCGTGGTGGACCAGCTCCTCGTCGTCGAGGAGCTGGTCGAGCCGGGACGGCGGAAGGTTCGGGTGGCGTGCGAACGCGGCCCGGACGGCGGGGTCGGGGTCCTGGGTGAGCTGCTCCACGGCGGCCTTCGGGACCTTGGGGTCGCGGGCGGCCAGCGCCCGGACGGCGGGATCCTCGTCGTCGGCGTGGACGGCCAGTCCGTCGGTGGGAAAGTGCGGGCGGGTGAGGAGGCGGTCGCGCTGATGGCCGGTGTACTCGAGGAAGCTGCGCAGGAGCAGGGCCGGCGGGGCGGCGGGGTGGTTCTGGGCCAGCAGGACGCGCACGTCCAGGTCGTCGTCGACGGCCAGCCGCGCCACCAGGTCGGCCGGCAGGGTGTGCACCCGCGCGGCGTTTCTGCGCAGCATCGGGTGAACGGACAGTGCGTCCCGGCGGACGGCCTCGGGGTCCGGGGGCGTCAGCGGCTCGGGACGGAACAGGATGAGCCCGTCCAGGGGGACCGCGTAGTCGATTGCGGCCCGCTCCTCCTCGCTCCACGCGGGGTGCACGGAAACCGCCAGCCGTACGCCCGGATCGGGATCCGTGGCGAGGGCCTGCCGCTGGGCAGGGCCGAGGTCCGGGTGACGAGCGACCGCCCTGCGCACCTCCGGCACGGGGTCGGCGGCGAGGGTGCGGCGCTCGGCGGGCCCGAGGTCGGTGCGGCCGGCGATCTCCGCACGGATCTCCGGGTCCGGATCGGCGGCCAGGAGCCTCACCACGTCGGGCGGCAGGGTCGGGTTCCCGGCGATCATCGACCGGTCCTGCGGGCCGGCCGGCGCGGTGAGGACCCCGTCCACGACCGCCCTGCTGAGTGCCCGGTGCATCAGGGCGTCGGTGCGGCCGTGACACGGTCTGTCGGGCAGGACGCTTTCGACCCATACCGGGTCCTCGCCGCGCAGATGCCGCTGGGCTCTCGACCGGACCTCGTCGTCGGGGTCCGTCAGTAGCGCGGCCTGTGTCTCGGCGGGCAGCCACGTCCACTCCATGCCGACGCCCCAGGCGCGGACCTTCGGATCCGGATGCGTGTGCATGGACCGGCGCAGCCCGGGCGAGAACTGCCGGAAGAAGGAACCGCCGAGGTGTTCCTGCTCGTAGCTGTTGAGCATGTACACGATAGCTTCGTCGGGCAGGGGCGGCCCGTCGTAGTCCAGCCCGGGTCCCTGGGCGAGGTGGGCGCGGACGAACCAGTGTGGATCCTCCAGGAGCCGTGCCCGCTGGGCCGGATCGACATGGGGGTTGCGGGCGAAGAAGCTGCGGGTGCGATGGTCGGGGTGCGCGATCACGGCGTCGACGACCGCCGCTGGCAGGGCCCGGTCCCGGCACAGCACCATCCGTACGGCGAGCGGGGCCTGGGCCAGCAGGTGCAGCAGGACCTCCGGCGGAGCGGCGGGATTCAGCGCCAGCCCGGCGAGCCGCCGGGTGGGCAGGTCGGCGTCCTGCCAGATCTCGTCAGGTGTCGGCACGCCTCGAACCCCCAAGGAAAGACCACGGAATAGGCCCCCTGCCACAGGACAGGGGGACCCATGACCCTAACCGCTCACTGCTGCCCTGCCGGTGTCGGAGTCCGGTCGTGACGATGCCGCGGACCATCGTTGCGGCACTGCTGTCGTGGACTTACTTGCTGCCGTGAAGGGCGAGGGCTGTTGCTCACTTTCGGGTGACGGCCCACAGGCGGCCAGGGTGGTGCGGTACGGCGGCTGCGGGGGCGGGGGCAACTCAGGCACGGGTGCGGGGTCGTGCAGGGTCGTCAACATGGGGCGTCAGCGGCGTACATGGCTGAGGCAGGCGAGAGTCACAGGAATATGGGCAACTGGTAACACAGTCCATGTTTTCTACCCGAGTCCTTCGCGGGGTGGACAGGGCGTGGGCGTGCGGCTGGTCCGGCCGCCACCCGCATACCGCACCGTCTCCCACGGCGGCCGGAAGGCCGCTGGCGGGGGCAGGGTGCCTGCATCTTCGGGGGGACTTCTTGTCTGCTTCTGTTTCTGTCACCGCCCGTCGTCTGGCCGCTGCCGCGCTCGCGGCCGGTGCTCTGGTCTCGGTGCCGGTGCTGCCGGCGTCCGCTGCCGGATCTGCCCGTCCGCAGCATCCGAAGGTGGAGATCTCGGCGGTCCAGTACGACTCCCCGGGACGTGACGACCGCTCGAACCGGTCGCTGAACAAGGAGCGGGTGGACCTCACCAACACAACCCGTCACACGGTCAACTTTGACGGCTGGACCCTTGAGGACGCCTCCGGCCACACGTACACGTTCGACCACTACCGTCTGGCCGGCCGTGCCATGGTCCGTATCCACACCGGTGAGGGCCGCGACAGTGGCACCGACCTGTACCAGGACCGCCGCAACTACGTGTGGAACAACGACCGTGACACCGCCACCCTGAGCAACGACCATGGCCGCTTCATCGACGACGAGTCCTGGGGCCGCGACCGCGATCACCGCCACGGCGACGCCCGCCACTGACACCACCACCCGCCGGGAGCAGTCGGCTGATCATGCCACCCGCCCCCGCACGTGAAACGGCGGGGGGGGGCGCGCCCCCCCCCCCGGGCGCGCCCCCCCGGGGGGGGGGGGCGCCAGGGGGGGGGGACGGGGGGGCCCCGCCATGTAACAACCCCGAGGGGGGGGCGCCGA
>NZ_JBSFDA010000009.1:0-119107 GCF_053593675.1 Streptomyces sp. NPDC002156
AGCGTGAGGGAAACGCCCGGTTACATTCCGAACCCGGAAGCTAAGCCTTACAGCGCCGATGGTACTGCAGGGGGGACCCTGTGGGAGAGTAGGACACCGCCGAACAAATATTGAAAGGGTTGGATCCTGAACTTCGGTTCGGGGTCCAACCCTTTTTTGTTGTGTGTCACTTGACGTTCACGTCGCGCGGCAACCATCCAGAGCATGGGTACTGCAGCAATGCTCAGGGCTGCCGGCGTCGGAGTCGGTGACGAGGTCGTCGTGCCGGCCTTCGGGAACGTGGAAGTCGCCGAGGCCGTGATCCAGGCCGGTGGGCTGCCGGTGTTCGTCGACATAGATCCGGTGACGTACTGCCTCGATCCGTCGGCTGTCGAGGCGGCCACAACTCCTCGGACGGCGGCTGTCGTTGTCGTACACCGCTTCGGGCGGCCGGCCGACATGGGGCGGATGCTTGAGGTCGGGCAGCGGCACGGGCTGTTGGTGCTGCAGCACGGGGAGTCCGAGGCACCGTACGACGAGATCGCTCAGCGGCGGCAGCGTGCGGCGTTTCTCGATCTCAAGTTGAGGGGTGTGCGGACGCCCGACGACGGCGACGGGCACACCTATCAGCAGTACGTCGTGCGGGTGCCCGGCAATGGGCGGCCCGATCGGGATGCCTTCGCTCGGGCCTTGCGGGCCAGGGGAGTTGACTGCCGGGTGCCGGTGAAGGCGCCGGTGCATCGCATGCCCGCGTTCCGGCGTTGTGTGTCGCTGCCCGAGACCGAGCTGGCTGCCTTCGAGACGTTGGCGCTGCCGGTGGACGCCTCGTTGACCAAGCGGGACATGCAGCGGATCGTGTCCGCGTGCAACTCGCTCGGGGGGCTGTTGCAGCCCGCGTACTGATCGTGCGGGCGTAGTTGGGAGCACGGGACTGTTCGGGGTATGATCTATTTCGTTGCCGCGAGGGAGACCTCGAAAAGTAACTGGCCCCCCTAGCTCAGTCGGCAGAGCGTCTCCATGGTAAGGAGAAGGTCAACGGTTCGATTCCGTTGGGGGGCTCCACGTAGAAGGCCCCGCCCAATTGGGCGGGGCCTTTCTCATGTCTGCCGTCAGTTCTTCTGGAGGCCCGGCACGCGCATCGCGAGGATCGCCATGTCGTCGGACGGGGCGTCGGAGGCGAAGCGTTCGACCGCGCGCATGATGCGGGCCGCCACCGCGCCGGCCGTCAGGCCCGTGCAGGTCTTGAGGACGTCCGTCAGGCCGTCGTCGCCCAGCATGCGGGTGCCCTCGCGGCGTTCCGTGACGCCGTCCGTGACGCAGAGGAGGACGTCGCCGGGGTCGAGGGTGATCGTCTGCTCGTACAGCTCCAGGTCCTCCAGGACGCCCAGGAGGGGCTGGGGCTCCGCTGCCGGTTCCACCGTGCCGTCCTGGCGCAGGCGGAGCGGGAGGGGGTGGCCGGCGCAGACGACCTTCAGTACGGCGCTGCCGTCCTCCTGCGGCCACAACTCGCCGTAGAGGAGGGTCAGGAAGCGGCTGCGGGCGCCCTCGTCGAGGATCGCGGAGTTGAGGCGCTCCAGGACCGCGGGGCCGCCGAAGCCCTCTCTCGCCAGCAGGCGGAGGGCGTGGCGGGCCAGGCCCGTCACCGCGGCGGCCTCCGGGCCCGTACCGCAGACGTCGCCGATGGCGAAGCCGTAGGCGCCGTCGCGGATGGGGAAGAGGTCGTAGAAGTCGCCGCCGACCTCGTTGCCCTCGCCGGCCGCGCGGTAGATGACCTCCACCTCGACGCCGTCGATCTCCGGCAACTCCGGGGGGAGGAGGCTGCGTTGGAGGGACTGGCTGATGGCGGTGCGTTCCGAGTAGAGGCGGGCGTTGTCCAGGGCAAGGGCGGCGCGGCGGCTCAGGTCCTCGGCCAGTTCCAGGATTTCCTGGCGGAAGTGTTCGTCCGTCGGCTTGCCGAGGGTGAGCATGCCGATCACGCGGTTGCGCGCGACCAGCGGGAGGACGACCGTCTCGCCGCCGACTGCCGCCGCCGTCGCGAGAGTTGTGCCGATGCCCGAGCTGACCGTGGTGGTGGGCGCGTTGAGGCCCAGGCTGCGCATGGAGGTGCGCAGGGCCGCCTGGTGGGCCGCCTCCGCGGGGGCAGACCACACGCGGGCGCCGGGCGTGGGTACCGGGTCCGGCGGGGAGATCTTCGAGAGAAGGGCCTTGAGGCCGTCGATGCGGTCCTCGTCCTCGTGCAGGACGTACGAGAGGTACGGATCCGAAGCCTGGTCGGCGATTGTGTAGACCGCGCACCAGGTGGCCAGGGTCGGGACCGTCATCTGGGCCATGAGGGCGAGGGTCTGGTCGCGGTCGAGCGTTCCCGCGAGGAGGTCGGAGGCCTCCACCAGGAAGCTCAGGGAGCCTCGGCGCAGGCGTTCCAGTTCGCCGAGGCGGGCCGACTCCACCGCCAACGCGATGCGGTCGGCGGCGAATTGGAGGCGCAGCGCCTCTTCGTTCGTATAGCGGCCCGGGGACTCCGCCGCGACGCCGAGGGAGCCGGTGAGGCGGCCCTCCACCTTCAGGGGGACCGTGACGACCGAGCGCATGCCTGTGCCGCTGAGGAGGGGGACGGCTCCGGGGACGGCCGAGAGGTCGTCGTGGACGGCCGGCATACGGGCCGAGCCGTAGCGGCCGGGGCCGGCCTCGACCGGGACGCGGGCGAAGCGCTGGCGGGCGGAGGGGAGGCCGGTCGAGGCCCGTACCTCCAACTCCGTTTCGTCGTCCGTGGCCAGGAGCAGGAAGGCGGAGTCGGCGTCGAGCATGTCGCGGGCGCGTTCCACCGTGCGCTGGAGGAGGCCGTCGAGGTCGTCCGGGGCCGGGGAGCCGATGAACACCTCGAAGGGGTCCGTGTTCGGGCCCTCGGAGGACGACGTCGAGTCGGACGAGCTGCCGCGCAACGGGGTCTGCAGGACCGCCCGTTCGTGGTCGCGGACAAGGAGGCAGACCGTCGAGGGCTCGCCGTCCGTGTCGCGGACGCGGAGGTGGGAGGCGTACACCGCGGTGACGCGGCCGTTGGCGCCCCTTATGCCGTAACTGCCTTCCCAGCGGGAGAGTTGGAGGGCCTCGACGATGCCGGTGCTGGTGCCGGGGGTGTGCGGCCAGGCGGCGAGGTCGGTGAGGGGTTTGCCGATGACCGACTCGGGTGCGTAGCCGAAGAGTTCCTCGGAGTCCTCGTTCCACGCGGCGATGGATCCGGCGCGGTCGATCTGGATGACCGCGACCCGGACGCGGCCGTCGGCCAGCGGGAGGAGGTCGGCGGGGAGGGGCGGGCCCGCGGAGCGGGTGCCCACCGCCCGGTGGGGGAGTTCGAGTTGGAACCAGACCTGTTTCTGTGTGGGCGTGTATTCGACGCCCCAGCGGCCGGCCAGCGCCGCGCACAACTGGAGACCGCGGCCTCCCTCCCGGTCGGGGCTGCCCATGTTGACGGGCGAGCCCTGGAGGGGGATCTCGCGCTCCGGGTAGCGGTCGGCCACCTCGATACGTACGCCGTCGTCACTGCGTAGACACAGGACGTCCGCGGAGGTGCCCGCGTGGATCACGGCGTTGGTGACCAGTTCGCTCGTGAGGACCACGGCGTCGTCGACGATGTCCGCGAAGCCCCAGCCCTGGAGGGTGTCGCGGACGAATGATCGGGCGGTCGCGACCGATCGCCCGACCGGGTCGAAGGTGGCTGCCGCGCGCGCGGTGATCACAGAACTCCTCGTCCGGTTGTCGGAGTGCGGCGTGCCGGGGCCGATCCGCTCCTGCCGGGGCAGGGTCTGGTTCCCCGTCGGCCGGGGATCCTGGGGTGCTTCCCCGGGATGCAGTCCGGTGGTCATGGTGCGGTGCCCCTCCGATGCCTGCCCGCTCGTGGTCGTGCCACCGCCCAGACCGGACGGACCGGTGTGGCTGGACAGCCGCATGCAAGGTTACTTACCTTCGCGGTCCATGCGGATGCAGGTCTGCAGTGTTTACGTCCCCAGAGTGTGCGGACGGTGTGCGAAGCTGCCGAACTGTTATGGCCGGGTTCGGACTGGGTGAAACACTGGGCAGGCTCCAGGAGAAGGTCTACGCACGGCAGGCAGTATCCGGGTACGCCCGAGTGATGGCAGAGCACGCAGAGCAGAAACGGTCGACCCCTTCGGGAGGGACACAGTGGAGTCTGGCGCAGCGACGCGGGGCACTAAGACGCGCGCGAAAGGCGGACAGTCCCTGAGCAACCGGCGCAAACCGCGCAACGGCACGACCGAGGTGGACACGGCTGCCCTGGACCGGCTCCTGTCGGCCCTGGAATCGATGCGTGACGGCAACTTCCGCAAGCGGCTCACGGTGTCCGGCGACGGTGTCATGTCGGAGATCGCGGCCGTTTTCAATGAGGTGGCCGACCGTAATCTGCACTTGACGGGTGAATTGTCGCGCGTACGGCGCATGGTGGGGCGCGAGGGCAAGCTGACCGAGCGGCTGGAGTCGGGGGCGAGCGAGGGCTCGTGGGCCGCCGCCATCGATGCCTCGAACGCTCTTGTCGACGATCTGGTACGTCCGGTCTCCGAGGTCGGCCGGGTGCTCAGCGCGGTCGCGGAGGGCGATCTGTCGCCCCGGATGGAGCTGCGGGCGCAGGCCGCCGACGGCAACGGGCATCCGCTGCGCGGGGAGTTCCTCAAGGTCGGGCGCACGGTCAACAACCTTGTCGACCAGTTGTCGACGTTCACCGACGAGGTCACGCGCGTGGCCAGCGAGGTCGGTACGGAGGGCAAGCTGGGCGGTCAGGCCCAGGTGCGCGGGATGTCCGGTTCGTGGCGGGACCTCACGGACTCGGTCAACACGATGGCGTACCGGCTGACGGCGCAGGTGCGGGACATCGCGCTGGTGACGACGGCGGTCGCGAAGGGTGACTTGTCCCGGAAGGTCACGGTTCACGTCGCCGGCGAGATGCTGGAGCTGAAGAACACCGTCAACACGATGGTCGATCAGCTGTCGTCCTTCTCCTCCGAGGTGACGCGAGTCGCGCGCGAGGTGGGTACCGAGGGCGAGCTGGGCGGCCAGGCGCAGGTGCCTGGTGTGGCGGGAGTGTGGAAAGACCTCACCGATTCGGTGAATCTTATGGCCGGCAACCTGACGGCCCAGGTGCGCGGGATCGCGCAGGTGACGACCGCGGTCGCCAATGGTGATCTGTCACAGAAGGTGACGGTTTCGGCGCGCGGTGAGGTCGCCCAGCTTGCCGAGACGATCAACCAGATGACGGAGACGCTGCGGACGTTCGCGGACGAGGTCACGCGCGTCGCCAACGAGGTCGGTGGCGAGGGGCGGCTCGGCGGGCAGGCGAACGTGCCGGGCGCTGCGGGGACATGGAAGGACCTGACGGACTCCGTCAACACGGTCTTCCGGAACCTCACCACCCAGGTGCGGGACATCGCCGCCGTGACGACGGCTGTGGCCAGCGGTGACCTGTCGCAGAAGGTCAGCGTCGAGGTCGCCGGCGAGATGCTGGAGCTGAAGAACACCGTCAACGGGATGGTTGACCAACTGTCCGCGTTCGGTGCCGAGGTGACCCGGGTGGCGCGGGAGATCGGCGTCGAGGGCGAGCTGGGCGGCCAGGCCGAGGTGCCCGGCGCCGCCGGTACGTGGAAGGACCTGACGGACTCCGTCAACACGGCGTTCAGGAACCTCACCGGACAGGTGAGGAACATCGCCCAGGTGACGACGGCGGTGGCCAATGGCGACCTGTCCCAGAAGGTCACCGTCGATGTGTCCGGCGAGATGCTCCAGCTGAAGAACACCGTGAACACGATGGTGGACCAGCTGTCGAGCTTCGCCGACCAGGTGACGCGGATGGCCCGTGACGTGGGTACGGAGGGTCGCCTCGGCGGTCAGGCACGTGTGGACGGTGTGTCCGGTACGTGGAAGGAACTCACCGACTCCGTCAACTTCATGGGTGGCAACCTGACTTCTCAGGTGCGGCAGATCGCCCAGGTGACGACGGCCGTGGCCCGGGGTGACCTGTCCCAGAAGATCGATGTCGACGCTCGCGGCGAGATCCTCGAGTTGAAGAACACGATCAACACCATGGTTGATCAACTCTCGGCCTTCGCCGACCAGGTGACCCGGGTCGCCCGTGATGTGGGTACGGAGGGCCGCCTCGGCGGTCAGGCGCAGGTGCCCGGTGTCGCCGGTGTGTGGCGCGACCTCACCGACTCCGTGAACGGCATGGCCGGCAACCTCACCGCCCAGGTGCGCAACATCGCGCAGGTGGCGACCGCGGTGGCCCGGGGTGACCTGTCCCAGAAGATCACCGTGGACGCGCGCGGGGAGATCCTGGAGCTGAAGAACACCCTGAACACGATGGTCGACCAGCTGTCGTCGTTCGCCCAGGAGGTCACGCGTGTGGCCCGTGAGGTGGGTACGGAGGGCATGCTCGGCGGTCAGGCCGAGGTGCAGGGTGTCTCCGGCACCTGGAAGGACCTCACGCAGTCCGTGAACTTCATGGCGAACAACCTGACGATCCAGGTGCGCAACATCGCCGAGGTGACGACCGCGGTCGCCAAGGGCGATCTGTCGAAGAAGATCACTGTTGACGCGAAGGGCGAGATTCTTGAGCTCGTCACGACGGTCAACACCATGGTTGATCAACTGTCGTCGTTCGCCGAGCAGGTGACGCGGGTCGCGCGCGAGGTGGGCACGGAGGGCATCCTCGGTGGCCAGGCCCACGCGTCGGGTGTCACGGGCATCTGGAAGGACCTCACCGACAACGTCAACCTGATGGCCAACAACCTGACCGTGCAGGTGCGGAACATCTCCCAGGTCGCGGCGGCCGTCGCCAACGGCGACCTGACGAGGACGGTGACGATCGAGGCGCGCGGCGAGGTCGCGCAGCTCGCCGACACCTTCAACACCATGGTGAAGACGCTGAGTTCGTTCGCCGACCAGGTCACCAAGGTGGCCCGTGAGGTGGGTACGGACGGCATCCTGGGCGGGCAGGCGCGCGTACCGGGTGTGTCGGGTACGTGGAAGGACCTCACCGAGTCGGTGAACGGGATGGCGTCCAACCTGACCGGGCAGGTGCGCAACATCGCGATGGTCACGACGGCCATCGCCAAGGGTGACTTGACGAAGAAGATCGACATTGACGCTCGCGGCGAGATCCTTGAGCTCAAGACGACGATCAACACCATGGTTGATCAACTGTCGTCCTTCGCCGAGGAGGTCACCCGAGTCGCCCGCGAGGTGGGTACAGAGGGCCAGCTCGGCGGTCAGGCACGCGTGCGTGACGTCGACGGCACCTGGCGCGACCTCACCGAGTCGGTGAACGAGATGGCCGGGAACCTGACCCGGCAGGTGCGTGCCATCGCGCGCGTGGCGACCGCGGTGACCCGCGGCGACCTCAACCTGAAGATCGACGTGGACGCCTCCGGCGAGATCCAGGAACTTCAGGACTACATCAACAAGATGATCGCCAACCTGCGCGACACCACGATCGCCAACAAGGAACAGGACTGGCTCAAGGGCAACCTGGCCCGGATCTCCGCCCTGATGCAGGGCCGCCGGGACCTCGACGACGTGGCTTCGCTGATCATGAGCGAGCTGACGCCGGTGGTCACCGCCCAGCACGGCGCGTTCTTCCTGGCGATGCAGACGGTCGACGCCAAGGACCCGGGAGGCGTCCCGGAGAACGCGTACGAACTGCGCATGCTCGGCTCGTACGGCTACTCCATGGGCTCCATGCCGACCTCGTTCCGGCCTGGTGAGGCACTGGTCGGAACAGCCGCCCAGGAGAAGCGCACGATCCTCGTGGAGAACGCGCCGAGCGGCTATCTGAAGATCTCCTCGGGGCTCGGCGAGGCGCCGCCCGCGCAGGTGATCGTGCTGCCGCTGCTGTTCGAGGGGAAGGTGCTCGGGGTCATCGAACTGGCGTCGTTCACGCCGTTCACGCAGATCCAGAAGGACTTCCTCAACCAGATCGCCGAGATGATCGCGACGAGCGTCAACACCATCTCCGTCAACACCAAGACGGAGGTGCTGCTGAAGCAGTCGCAGGAGCTGACCGAGCAGTTGAGGGAGCGTTCGGCCGAGTTGGAGAACCGGCAGAAGGCCCTCCAGTCGTCCAACGCGGAGCTGGAGGAGAAGGCCGAGCTGCTGGCCCAGCAGAACCGCGACATCGAGGTCAAGAACACGGAGATCGAGGAGGCACGGCAGGTCCTGGAGGAGCGCGCCGAGCAACTCGCCGTGTCGATGCGCTACAAGAGCGAGTTCCTCGCCAACATGTCGCACGAGCTGCGTACGCCGCTCAACTCGCTACTGATCCTGGCCAAGCTGCTCGCCGACAACGCGGACACCAACCTCACCCCGAAGCAGGTCGAGTTCGCCGAGACGATCCACGGGGCGGGCTCGGACCTGCTGCAGCTGATCAACGACATCCTCGACCTGTCGAAGGTCGAGGCGGGCAAGATGGACGTCTCCCCGACGCGCATCGCGCTCGTGCAGCTCGTCGACTACGTGGAGGCCACGTTCCGGCCGCTGACCGCGGAGAAGCGTCTCGACTTCTCCGTACGGGTCTCGCCCGACCTGCCCGCCACGCTGCACACCGACGAACAGCGGCTGCTCCAGGTGCTGCGCAACCTGCTGTCCAACGCGGTGAAGTTCACCGATACGGGAGCGGTCGAACTCGTCATCCGGCCGGCCGGTGCGGAGGTGCCGGTGGCCATCCGGGAGCAGTTGCTGGAGGCGGGCTCGCTGCGGGACGCGGACGCCGACATGATCGCGTTCTCGGTGACCGACACCGGCATCGGTATCGCGGCCAGCAAGATGCGGGTGATCTTCGAGGCGTTCAAGCAGGCGGACGGCACGACCAGTCGCAAGTACGGCGGTACGGGGCTGGGGCTGTCCATCTCGCGGGAGATCGCGCGGCTGCTCGGCGGCGAGATCCACGCGCAGAGCGAGCCGGGCCGCGGCTCGACGTTCACGCTGTATTTGCCGCTGCACCCGAGTGAACTGCCCCCGCAGGGCTACGCGCAGCTGACGCCCTCCCTGGAGGTCGGCGAACTGCTGGCCTCCGAGGCGGAGCTGGCCGGCGCGGACATCGAGACGCCGGCCGAGGTGAAGTCGTACCAGGAGGCGCAGAACGGGCCCGCAGCGCTCTTCAGGCGGCGCCGCAGGGCAGTGTCGGTGGCCGAACTGAACGCCTCCTCCAGGGCGAACGGCCATTGGGCGGCAGCGGGGGAGCAGGAGGCGGCGCAACAGCCGCGCCGGGGCATCCACTTCGACGGCGAGAAGGTGCTCATCGTCGACGACGACATCCGCAACGTGTTCGCGCTGACGAGCGTCCTGGAGCAGCACGGGCTGTCGGTGCTGTACGCCGAGAACGGCCGGGAAGGCATCGAAGTCCTGGAACAGCACGACGATGTGACAGTCGTACTGATGGACATCATGATGCCGGAGATGGATGGATACGCGACGACCACGGCGATCCGCAGGATGCCGCAGTTCGCCGGGCTGCCGATCATCGCGCTGACCGCGAAGGCGATGAAGGGCGACCGGGAGAAGGCGATCGAGTCGGGGGCCTCGGACTATGTGACCAAGCCCGTCGACCCCGATCACCTGCTGTCGGTGATGGAGCAGTGGATGCGGGAGGAGTGACGGCTGAGCTGGGTGTTTCCGACGCGAGGGCGGGAACCTCCGGTGTTCACCCGGAGTTGCTGACTCAGTGTGGCCGAAGCCGTGTAGAAGTACGGGATTCGGGGAACCTTCTGGTCTCCCGCTACGTTTCTGCTACGTGCACAGTGACATCGCGGTGACAGGGTGTGGCGACAGGCGGGGTGCGGCTACCATGACCGGCACGAGGACGGGCGGCGCAAGGGAGCCGTCCCCTGGGGCGGCGCGCGGTGGTGCCGCCCCAAGTCCTGAGGACAGGGGAGGCCCCAAGCCGGGGCGAGGAGGGCGGGCCATGGTGCAGAAGGCCAAGATCCTCCTGGTCGATGACCGGCCGGAGAATCTGCTGGCGCTGGAGGCCATCCTCTCTGCGTTGGATCAGACACTGGTGCGGGCATCGTCCGGGGAGGAAGCGCTCAAGGCACTTCTGACGGACGACTTCGCGGTCATTCTGCTGGACGTCCAGATGCCGGGCATGGACGGCTTCGAAACGGCCGCGCACATCAAGCGGCGGGAGCGGACCCGGGACATCCCGATCATCTTCCTCACCGCGATCAACCACGGTCCGCACCACACCTTCCGGGGATACGCGGCGGGTGCGGTGGACTACATCTCCAAGCCGTTCGACCCATGGGTGCTGCGGGCGAAGGTCTCGGTGTTCGTCGAGCTGTACATGAAGAACTGCCAACTCCGTGAGCAGGCCGCCCTGTTGCGGCTCCAGCTGGAGGGCGGTGGCGGCAAGGCGGCGGTCGGTGCGGCCAAGGAGCCGGCGGGGCTGCTCGCCGAACTGTCCGCGCGGCTCGCAGCCGTCGAGGAACAGGCCGAGGCGCTGTCCAAACAGCTCGACGACGAGTCGGCGGACGCGGCGGCGGTGGCCACGGCGGCCCATCTCGAACGCAAACTGACCGGCCTGCGCCGGGCTCTGGACGCGCTCGAACCGGGAACCGGGAGCGGGGCACCCTCGGTGCCGTCGCAGAACTGACCCGTACACGGGTCGTCACTTCCCGCACCGAAGTCGTCGAACTCACCCGTGCGTGGGCGTAGTTGCGCGTGAGCGCGCGTCAGTTTCGCGCTCACGCCAGGGCGACACGAACGGGTGAAGCAGTTACACACGTGTCGGCTGTCGCCTCCACCGGTAACCTCACACACATGGCCCCACGTCCTTCCGCAGCCAAGAAGCCGCCCGCGAAGAAGGCAGCCGCGTCCGCGAAGGCTCCGGCGAAGAAGGCCGCGGCGAAAAAAGCCCCCGCGAAGAGGGCGCCCGCCAAGAAGACAGCGGCGAAGAAGGCCGCCCCCGCTCCGGCGCCCAGCCCGACCGGGGGCGTCTACCGCCTCGTACGCGCCCTGTGGCTCGGTATCGCGCACGCCGTCGGTGCCGTGTTCCGCGGGATAGGGCAGGGCGCGAAGAACCTCGACCCGGCACACCGGAAGGACGGCGTGGCACTGCTGTTGCTCGCCCTCGCGCTGATCGTCGCCGCGGGCACCTGGTCCAACCTGCGCGGTCCCGTCGGTGACCTCGTCGAGATGCTGGTCACCGGCGCGTTCGGCCGGCTCGACCTGCTGGTGCCGATACTGCTGGCGGTCATCGCCGTACGGTTCATCCGGCACCCCGAGAAGCCCGAGGCCAACGGCCGGATCGTCATCGGGCTTTCCGCGCTCGTCATCGGTGTGCTCGGGCAGGTCCACATCGCTTGCGGTGCCCCCGCGCGCAGCGAGGGCATGCAGGCGATAAGGGACGCCGGCGGGCTCATCGGCTGGGGAGCGGCCACCCCGCTGACGTACACCATGGGCCAGGTCCTCGCCGTACCGCTGCTGGTGCTGCTCACCGTGTTCGGGCTGCTCGTGGTCACCGCGACGCCCGTCAACGCGATTCCGCAGCGGCTGCGGCAACTCGGGGTTCGGCTCGGCATCCTCCACGACCCCGAGGACGACGCGTTCTCCGAGGACGACGAGCAGTACGAGGACCAGTGGCGCGAGTCGCTGCCCGCGCGCTCCCGCAGGCGCGGGTCCGCCCCCGAGGCGTACGACCCCGACAGCGCCGAGCAGGACGCGCTCTCCAAGCGCCGGAGCCGCCCCAGGCGCTCCGTACGGCAGCCCGACCCCGGGCGGCCGATGGACGCCGTGGACGTCGCCGCAGCGGCCGCCGCAGCCCTCGACGGGGCCGTTCTGCACGGCATGCCGCCCTCGCCGATCGTCGCCGACCTCACCCAGGGGGTGAGCGCGGGCGGCGACCGCGAGGAGACGACCCCGACACCCACTCCCGTACCGGCGGCGCGGCCCAAGCAGGAGAAGCTCAAGGCGGAGCCGGTCAAGGCCGCGGTCGCGGACCTCACGAAGGCGCCGCCGGAGGAGATGCGCGACCTGCCGCCGCGCGCCGAACAGCTCCAGCTCTCCGGGGACATCACCTACTCGCTGCCCTCGCTCGACCTCCTGGAGCGCGGCGGGCCCGGCAAGACCCGCAGCGCGGCGAACGATGCGGTGGTCGCCTCCCTCACGAACGTCTTCATGGAGTTCAAGGTCGACGCCGCGGTCACCGGCTTCACCCGCGGTCCGACGGTCACGCGGTACGAGGTCGAACTGGGCCCCGCGGTGAAGGTCGAGCGGATCACCGCCCTCGCCAAGAACATCGCGTACGCCGTCGCAAGCCCCGACGTGCGGATCATCAGCCCGATCCCCGGCAAGTCGGCGGTCGGCATCGAGATCCCCAACACCGACCGCGAGATGGTCAACCTGGGGGACGTGCTCCGGCTGGCCGACGCTGCCGAGGACGACCACCCGATGCTGGTCGCGCTCGGCAAGGACGTCGAGGGCGGCTATGTGATGGCCAACCTCGCCAAGATGCCGCACATGCTCGTCGCAGGTGCGACCGGTTCCGGCAAATCGTCCTGCATCAACTGCCTGATCACATCGATCATGGTCCGGGCGACCCCTGAGGACGTCCGCATGGTCCTCGTCGACCCGAAGCGCGTCGAGCTGACCGCGTACGAGGGCATCCCGCACCTGATCACGCCGATCATCACCAACCCGAAGCGGGCTGCGGAGGCGCTGCAGTGGGTCGTACGGGAAATGGATCTGCGGTACGACGATCTGGCCGCGTTCGGATTCCGGCACATCGACGACTTCAACGAGGCCATTAGGAACGGCAAGGTGAAGCTGCCCGAGGGCAGTGAGCGCGAGCTGTCGCCGTACCCGTACCTGCTGGTGATCGTCGACGAGCTGGCCGACCTGATGATGGTGGCCCCCAGGGACGTCGAGGACGCCATCGTGCGCATCACGCAGCTCGCGCGCGCGGCCGGCATCCACCTGGTCCTCGCCACGCAGCGGCCCTCTGTTGATGTGGTGACCGGGTTGATCAAGGCGAACGTGCCGTCGAGGCTCGCCTTCGCCACCTCCTCCCTGGCCGACTCCCGGGTCATCCTGGACCAGCCCGGCGCCGAGAAGCTGATCGGCAAGGGCGACGGGCTGTTCCTGCCGATGGGCGCCAACAAGCCCACCCGTATGCAGGGCGCCTTCGTGACCGAGGACGAGGTCGCGGTCGTCGTCCAGCACTGCAAGGACCAGATGGCGCCGGTCTTCCGGGACGACGTCACCGTGGGCACCAAGCAGAAGAAGGAGATCGACGAGGAGATCGGCGACGACCTCGAACTGCTGTGCGCAGCGGCCGAACTCGTCGTCAGCAGCCAGTTCGGATCCACGTCGATGCTCCAGCGCAAGCTGCGGGTCGGATTCGCCAAGGCGGGGCGGCTGATGGACCTCATGGAGACGCGGGGGATCGTCGGGCCGAGCGAGGGCTCCAAGGCGCGTGACGTTCTTGTGAAGGCTGACGGTCTGGACGAGATGCTCGCGGTGATTCGTGGGGAGACTGAGTCCTAGGGACTCGCCCGGTGTGCGGCGTCCGTGTGTGCGGCAACCGGGTGGTCGATCGTGACTCACTCGTAAGGGATCATTGGGCAACCGTTTCCCTTCCGCGTACGTCAAGTTGAGGGAGGCGGCAGACCGTTGCCTCACCATGACCTGACCATCGGCGTGTCCTGGCCATTCCGATGGCGTACAAAGTCCCTCCGCCCAGTTGCCCCACCCTTTCCGAACCCCCCTAAACTGAACCTCCAGCACAGGTGGCTAAACGCTCGAAAGGCGCCCCCGTGTCCATCGGCAACTCTCCACAAGGCGAGCGTCCGTTCGAAGAAGACCGCGACGACCGCGAGGAAGCAGCCCGCCCCTCGATCGGTCGCGCCCTCCAGCAGGCCCGTATCGCGGCCGGGCTGACCGTCGACGACGTCAGCTCCGCCACCCGGGTCCGGATCGCCATCGTGCACGCGATCGAACAGGACGACTTCGACGCCTGCGGCGGAGACGTCTACGCGCGCGGGCACATCCGAACTCTCGCTCGCGCCGTCCACCTCGATCCCGAACCGCTGCTCGCGGAGTTCGCCGACGCCCGCGGCGGGCGTCCGGCGCCGACCCCGGCCGCACCCCTGTTCGAGGCGGAACGCATCCGCCCCGAGCGGCGCGGTCCGAACTGGACCGCGGCGATGGTCGCCGCGATCGTCGCCGTGATCGGCTTCGTCGGCTTCACCCTGGTCAACGGGGGCGACGACAACGAGGGCACGCAGGCAGGCGTCGCCGAGGGCACCACGCCCACGGCCAGCCAATCGGCCTCGCCCACACCCAAGAAGGACAAGCCCGCCGACCCGAAACCGGACCCGTCGGACAGCGCGATCGCGGCGGCCCCGCGCGACAAGGTGACCGTCCAGGTGAGCGCCGCGGACGGGCGCAGCTGGATCTCCGCCAAGGACCACAACGGCCGGCTGCTCTTCGACGGCCTGCTCAAGCAGGGTCAGTCCCAGACCTTCCAGGACAACGAGGAGATCAACCTCGTCCTGGGCGACGCGGGCGCGATCCAGCTGTACGTGAACGGCAAGAAGATCGAGGACGAGTTCCAGCCGGGAGCCGTCGAGCGGCTCACCTACACGAAGGGCGACCCCGAGGTCGGCTGAGCGACAGCGCGCTTACACGGTTCACAGGTACGGGGCTGGCCCAGACGGGGCCAGCCCCGTCGACGTGGGGTGTCAGTGGGACGAAGTAGTCTTGAGCCCATGCCTGAACGCCGTACCGTCGCACTCGTCACCCTTGGCTGCGCCCGTAACGAGGTGGACTCGGAGGAGCTCGCAGGCCGCTTGGAGGCGGACGGCTGGCAACTCGTGGAGGACGCCGAGGACGCGGACGTCGCTGTCGTCAACACCTGTGGCTTCGTCGAGGCCGCCAAGAAGGACTCCGTCGACGCCCTCCTGGAGGCCAACGACCTCAAGGGGCACGGCAGAACCCAGGCCGTCGTGGCGGTGGGCTGCATGGCCGAGCGGTACGGCAAGGAACTCGCCGAGGCCCTCCCCGAGGCCGACGGCGTGCTCGGCTTCGACGACTACGCCGACATCTCCGACCGCCTGCAGACCATCCTGAACGGCGGCATCCACGCCTCGCACACCCCGCGCGACCGGCGCAAGCTGCTGCCGATCAGCCCGGCGGCGCGGCAGAGCGCGGGTGCGGGGGTCGCTCTTCCGGGGCACGGCACAGCCACGGACGCTGACGCCGCACCGGTGGAGCCCGTCGAGGCCCCCGCCGACCTTCCCGAAGGTGTCGCCCCGGTCTCCGGACCGCGTGCGCCGCTGCGCCGGCGGCTCGACGGCGCGCCCGTCGCCTCGGTGAAGCTCGCCTCCGGCTGCGACCGGCGCTGCTCCTTCTGCGCCATCCCGTCCTTCCGCGGCTCCTTCATCTCGCGCCGCCCGAGCGACGTGCTGAACGAGACCAGGTGGCTCGCCGAGCAGGGCGTCAAGGAGGTCATGCTCGTCTCCGAGAACAACACCTCGTACGGCAAGGACCTGGGCGACATCCGTCTCCTGGAGTCGCTGCTGCCCGAGCTGGCGGACGTCGACGGCATCGAGCGCGTGCGCGTGAGCTACCTCCAGCCCGCCGAGATGCGCCCGGGGCTCATCGACGTACTGACCTCGACCCCGAAGATCGCCCCCTACTTCGACCTCTCCTTCCAGCACTCCGCGCCCGACGTGCTGCGCGCGATGCGGCGCTTCGGTGACACCGACCGTTTCCTGGAGCTGCTCGACACCATCCGGAGCAAGGCCCCGCAGGCCGGCGTGCGGTCCAACTTCATCGTGGGCTTCCCCGGTGAGACCGAGGCCGACCTGGCGGAGCTGGAGCGGTTCCTGAACAACGCGCGCCTGGACGCCATCGGTGTCTTCGGCTACTCCGACGAGGACGGCACGGAAGCGGCGACGTACGAGAACAAGCTGGACGAGGACGTCGTCGCGGCTCGGCTCGCCCGGGTCTCCCGGCTGGCCGAGGAGCTGGTCTCGCAGCGCGCCGAGGAGCGCGTCGGCGAGACCTTGCGGGTGCTGGTCGAATCGGTCGGCGGCGAGGAGGGCGCGTACGGCCGTGGTGAGCACCAGGCGCCGGAGACGGACGGCCAGGTGCTGTTCACCAACTTCGCGGACTTCGAGGGCCTCACGGGCGGCGAAGGCCTGAGCGTCGGCCGTATCGTCGAGGCCAAGGTGGTCGGTACGGAAGGTGTCGACCTGGTGGCCGAGCTGCTCCCGGGCTCGCTCGGCTCGCTCGCGTGTTCGGAGTCAGAGGAGGCGGCCAGATGACCGGAGTCCCGGCATCCGCAGCGGGCGGCTCCTCCAGCGCGCGGAACGCCAAGGGCGTGCCGGGAGCGGTGGGTGTGCCGGGCGCGTTGGGTGCCACCGGGGTCTCCGGTTCCTCGGTCGCCTCTGGGCCCGTCGGGTCCGCTGTCGGCCCTGCGGCGGCAGGGGCGCCCTCCCTCGACTCCGGGGATTCCGGTGCTCAGGGGGGTGTGAAGGCAGTGCGCGGCGGGAAGCTGGGCGCCGCGGCCGTCAATCAGGCCAGCCTCTGGAACATCGCGAACATTCTTACGATGATCCGGCTGCTCCTTGTGCCGGGCTTCGTCGCCCTGATGCTGGCCGACGGTGGGTACGACCCGGCGTGGCGCTCGCTCGCCTGGGCGGCCTTCGCCGTCGCCATGATCACCGACATCTTCGACGGCCATCTGGCACGTACGTACGACCTCGTCACCGACTTCGGGAAGATCGCCGACCCCATCGCCGACAAGGCGATCATGGGCGCGGCGCTGATCTGTCTCTCCGCGCTCGGTGATCTGCCGTGGTGGGTGACCGGTGTGATCCTCGGGCGTGAACTCGGGATCACCCTGCTGCGCTTCGTCGTGATCCGGTACGGGGTGATCCCCGCGAGCCGCGGCGGCAAGGTCAAGACGCTCACGCAGGGCGTGGCCGTCGGGATGTACGTCCTGGCGCTGACGGGTCCGCTGGCGACACTGAGGTTCTGGGTGATGGCCGCGGCGGTCGTGCTGACCGTGGTGACCGGGCTCGACTATGTAAGACAGGCCATTGTGCTGCGCAGGCAGGGAATCGCCGAGCGCGAGGCCGCGTCGGTGGAGGCGGAACGGTGAGTTCCGTGGCCGCCGACGTGGTGAGACTACTGACGGTGAGGGGTGAGACGCTCGCTGTCGCGGAGTCCCTCACGGGCGGTCTCGTTGCGGCGGAGATCACATCGGTGCCCGGAGCCTCCAAGGCGTTCCGGGGCGCGGTGACGGCGTACGCGACCGAACTGAAGCACCGGGTGCTCGATGTCGACGCCACCCTGCTGGCCACCCGAGGAGCGGTGGATCCGCAGGTCGCGGCCCAGATGGCGGCCGGAGTCCGCAGGGTTCTCGGCGCCGACTGGGGCATCGCGACGACCGGTGTGGCCGGCCCGGAACCTCAGGACGGGCAGCCCGTCGGGACGGTTTTCGTGGCCGTGGACGGCCCTTTCGGAGCGGACTCCGGCGCCGAAGGTGGCGGAAAAGTGGCGTCCCTGCGGTTGAACGGCTCCCGGGCGGAAATTCGTATGGAGAGTGTACGGAGCGTACTCGCACTCCTCCTGGAGGGGATTGCGGGCGAACAGACCGGGAACGAGCGGGCACAGGATACGGAACAGAACGGGGGGACCTGATGTTTGCAGCCCTGAGTGAACACGACATCGCTCCCCGCACGGCCGCGGCGCAAGGCGGTACGGTGGGGCGTGAAGGATGCGGCTACACGGTCCGAGGAGGGAGCCACCGATGATTCTGCTCCGTCGCCTGTTGGGTGACGTGCTGCGTCGGCAGCGCCAGCGCCAGGGCCGTACTCTGCGCGAAGTCTCCTCGTCCGCCCGAGTCTCACTCGGCTATCTCTCCGAGGTGGAGCGGGGGCAGAAGGAGGCATCCTCCGAGCTGCTGTCCGCGATCTGCGACGCGCTGGACGTACGGATGTCCGAGCTCATGCGGGAAGTGAGCGATGAGCTCGCCCTCGCCGAGCTGGCCCAGTCTGCTGCGGCCAACGAGCCTGTACCCACGCCGGTGCGTCCAATGCTCGGTTCCGTCTCGGTGGCCGGTGTGCCACCGGAACGGGTGACCATCAAGGCGCCCGCCGAGGCGGTGGATGTCGTCGCCGCCTGAGGTGCACGAACAGCACGACCAGTGAGTGTGTGAGAGCCCCGGCCGGGGTTTCTCCGGGGAGACCCGGGAGAGCGCGGTCGGGGTTTTCGCGTTGTGCGGACTCTCGGGGGCTGTCCACATGGGTGCGTTTGCCGGTGTGTCGTGGGGCCGTCATGGTGGGGAGGAGGCGGGCGCGTCCGGGGTCCCGGACTGTCGCGGCTGGGATTGCGGTGCGCCTCTGTGCCGGTGATGCGCCCTGTTTGCGGGTGAGCGTGGCGTTCTAGCGTGAGGCTGGAGGTGAGCCATGGCGGTGCGGATAGTTCGCTGGGGGGCGCTGCTGGGGCTCGGTGCCGTGTGGTGGTGGGCCGTACTGCGGCTCGCGCTGGCACCCGGGGCGGGGGTGCTGGAGGGGGCGGTCGCGGCCGGGGGGTGGGGGCTGAGTCTGTTGCCGGTGCACTGTGTGCCGAAGGCGCGGGTGGGGCGGGCGGTGCGCGGGGCGGGGGCCGCGGGTGTCGCAGTGGCGATTGCGGGGCGGGCTGACGGGGGTGTCGGCCGGAGCGCCGGTGGGGAAGCCGGTTCTACCACGGCATCGCTACGCCGCCATTCGGGCGGAGGATCTGGCCCGTCGTGAACGCCGACGCGTCGGACGCCAGGTGCAGCACCGCGTGGGCGACCTCCTCCGGTTCGCCGACCCGGCCCAGCGGGGCCATCCGGGACATCAGCGCCTCGGTGTGCGCCTGTGCCTCGCCGTCGTGGCGGTCGGTCATCGGCGTACGGATCCAGCCGGGCGCGACGGCGTTGACGCGGATGCCGTGGCGTCCGATCTCGGCGGCCAGCGTCTTCGTCAGCTGGACGACCGCCGCCTTCGCCACGCCGTAGCAGAGCAGGCCGGGGTTGCCGGTGTCGACGGCGCCCGAGGCCATGGTGACGATGCTGCCCCTGGTGTTCCGGGCGATCATCAGGCGGGCCGCCTCCTGGCAGGCGTACAGCACGCCCTTGAAGTTGACGCCCAGGACCCGGTCCAGATCCTCGTCGCGGGTCTCCAGTACGGGGCTGCTGTGCATGATCCCGGCGACCGCCGCCATGACGTCCAGTTGCTCGCACGCGGCCACGGCCTGCCGGACCTGGGCCCGGTCGGTGACGTCCAGGTGGTGGGTACGGGCCGTGCCGCCCATGCCCTTGATCAGGGTCGCCGTCTCGTGCAGCCCCTGCGCGTCCCGGTCGGCGCAGTGCACCATGGCGCCCGCTTCGGCGAGCAGTACGGCGGATGCGCGTCCGATGCCGCTGGCGGCCCCGGTGACGAATGCGGTGCGTCCGGTGAGGTCGTACGCCTGTACGGGCATGCTGGGACGGTACGAGGGTTTCTGACGGGTCGTCAACTAGTTGTGTGTGGTGTCAGGTGTACGGGTCAGTTGTACGGGGGTGACTTGCGCCGGGCTCGCGCGGTGCCGGGGGCTGGGGCCGGGCCCGGTTGGCAGGTCGGGCACCAGTAGGTAGGGCGTTCGCGGGAGCCGTCGCCCTGGTCGGCGACGCGGATCGGGGTGCGGCAGCGCAGACAGGGGCGGGGTGCGCGGCCGTACACGAAGAGGTCCTGGCCGCGCAGGCCCGTCGTACTGCGGACCGGGCGGTCCCGGTTGGCTTCGAGGAGTTTCTTCGCGAGCGCGGGCAGCTTCGAGGTGCGGTCGGCGGGCAGGTCGCCGAGGGGGAGCCATGGGGTGACGCCCAGGAGGAAGCACAGCTCGCTCTTGTAGACGTTGCCGATGCCGGCGAGATTGCGCTGGTCGAGCAGGGCCTCGCCGAGGGGGCGGGCGGGGGCCGCGAGGAGGTTGGCGAGGGCCTGGTCGGGGTCCCAGTCGGGGCCCAGAAGGTCGGGGCCGAGGTGGCCGACGGCGCGGTGTTCGTCGGTGGTGCGGAGGAGTTCGAGTACGGGAAGGCGGTAGCCGACGGCGGTGCGGTCCGCGGTGCCGAGGATCGCCCGGATCTGGTGCGAGGGGCCGCCGCTCCAGCGACTGCCGTTCTCGTACACCTTCCAGGAGCCGTCCATCCGCAGATGCGAGTGGAGGGTCAGGCCGCCCTCGACACGGGTGAGGAGGTGCTTGCCGCGCGGGGTGACCTCCAGGACGGTGCGGCCGGTGAGGTCGGCAATGGCGTACTTGGGCACGCGGAGGTCGGAGCGGGTCAGCACCTTCCCGGCGAGCGCGGTGTGCAGTCTCGTCGCGGCCTGCCAGACAGTGTCACCTTCGGGCATGGGACCAGGGTGGCATGTCGGGGTGGGGGCTTTGGTTGATCATGCGCGTAGGCGCAGGCCACGCGGGGTCGCGATGAAGCCCGCTCCTTCCAGCAGCGTGCCGAAGGGGGAGGTCAGGGCTGCGGCGCCGTTGACCCGCTCCACCGTGACCGTGCCGAGGGAGCCTGCGCGGGCCGCTGCGGCCAGGGCTTCCGCCGCCGCGCGCAGACGGGGGTCCTCTGTGGGGTGGACGTCCGGTTCGGAGGGCCAGGCCAGCAGTGTTTTGCCGCCGCGTTCCATGTAGAGCGTCAGCTCTCCGTCGACCAGGACCACCAGCGAACCGGCCTTGCGGCCCGCCTTGTGACCGGCGCCGGTCGGGGGCTCGGGCCAGGGGAGCGCGGCGCCGTACGCGTTCGCCGGATCTGCGGCTGCGAGTACTACGGCACGGGTGGCTCCGGAGGAGGTGGGTGAGGAGCCGGGGGAGTAGGGGCGGGGCAGGGCGGTCTCGGCGAAACCGTGGGCGGAGGCGCGGGTGTTCCGGGCGGTGGGGGTGCTGGGGGAATCGGGCCCGAAGTCGAAGTCGAGGTCTTCTACGAAGGCGTGGTCTGCGGGGGTGGCGGCGTCGTGTGCGTCGGTCGTGCCGGAGCTGGGGGTGGGCCGGTAGTCGCCGCGGTCTCGGGCGTTCGCTGTCGCTCGGAGGCGGTCCACCGCGCCGTCCATGGCGAACTGGGCGGCGCCGAGGCCCTCCACCACGTAGCCGCGACGGGCCTGACCGCTGTCCTCGAAGGCGGAGAGGATGCGGTACACGGCCGAGAAGCCGCCCTCCACGCCTTCTGCGGCGACGGCTCCCCGGGTCACCACGCCGTGGCGGTCGAGCAGGGTGCGGGCCAGGGCGTGGGCGCGGACGGTGAGGTCGGGTTCATGGGCGGGGAGCAGGGACCAGCGGCCCGCCACGGTCGGGGGGCCGGTGCGTGAGGCGGGGCGTGCGGCGGCCGTCAGTGAGCCGTACCGGCCGCGTGGGACGGCGCGTTTCGCCCGGTGTGCCGTCGAGCCCGCCGTGCGGCCCGAGCCGAGGAGGGAGCGCATCGGGGCGAGCGTGTCGTTCGTGAGCCGGCCCGACCAGGCCAGGTCCCAGACGGCGTCGGCCAGTTGGGGGTCCGTGGCGTCCGGGTGCGTGGTGGCGCGGACCTGGTCGGCGATCTGGCGGAAGAAGAGCCCGTAGCCCCCGGTGAGGGTGTCGAGGACGGACTGGTGGGGTGCGGTGGGTTCCAGGGGGTGGGGCGGAGGCAGGAGCAGCGGGGCCGCGTCCGCGAGGTACAGGGACACCCAGCCGTCCTTGCCGGGGAGCGAGCCCGCTCCGGCCCAGACGATCTCCCCGGCTGCCGTGAGTTCGTCGAGCATCGCCGGGGCGTAGTTCGCCACCCGGGACGGCAGGACCAGCTTCTCCAGGGCGGACGCCGGCACGGATGCGCCCTGCAACTGCTCGACCGCCCGCACCAGTCCGTCGATGCCGCGCAGCCCGTGGCCCTTCCCGATGTGCTGCCACTGCGGCAGGAACTGCGCGAGCGCCGCGGGCGGCACCGGTTCCAGTTCGTGCCGCAGGGCGGCCAGTGAACGGCGTCGCAGGCGGCGCAGGACCGTCGCGTCGCACCACTCCTGGCCGATGCCCGCCGGGTGGAACTCCCCCTGTACGACACGGCCGTTCGCCGCCAGCCGCTGGAGCGCGCCCTCGGTGACCGCCACGCCCAGGCCGAACCTGGCCGCCGCCGTGGCCGAGGTGAACGGGCCGTGGGTGCGGGCGTGCCGGGCGAGGAGGTCGCCGAGCGGATCCTTGACCGGCTCGGTGAAGGCCTCCGGGACGCCGACCGGCAGTGCCGTACCGAGTGCGTCCCGCAGCCGGCCCGCGTCCTCGATCGCCGCCCAGTGGTCGGCGCCGCCGATGCGGACCCGGATCGCGCGGCGGGCGCCGGCCAGCTCCGGGGCCCACTGCGGGTCGGCGCCGCGCTCGGCCAGTTCGGCATCGGTGAGCGGGCCCAGCATGCGCAGCAGGTCCGCGACGCCTTCGGCGTCCTTCACGCGTCGGTCCTCGGTGAGCCACTGGAGTTCCCGCTCCAGCTCCGTCAGCACCTCCGCGTCCAGCAGCTCGCGCAGCTCCGCCTGGCCCAGCAGCTCGGCCAGCAGCCGCGAGTCCAGCGACAGGGCGGCGGCGCGCCGCTCGGCCAGCGGGGAGTCGCCCTCGTACAGGAACTGGGCGACGTACCCGAAGAGGAGGGAACGGGCGAAGGGGGAGGGCTCCGGGGTGGTGACCTCGACCAGGCGGACCTTGCGGGACTCGATGTCGCCCATCAGCTCGACGAGCCCGGGCACGTCGAAGACGTCCTGGAGGCATTCGCGGACCGCTTCGAGGACGATGGGGAACGAACCGAACTCGCTTGCCACCTGGAGCAGTTGGGAGGCCCGCTGGCGCTGCTGCCACAGTGGGGTGCGCTTGCCGGGGCTGCGCCGGGGGAGCAGCAGGGCGCGCGCGGCGCACTCGCGGAAGCGGGCCGCGAACAGGGCCGAGCCGCCCACCTCGTCGGTGACGATCCGGTCGACCTCGCCCTTGTCGAAGGTCACGTCCGCCGCGCCCACGGGGGCCTGCTCCGCGTCGTACTCCGTGCCGGACTTCATCGGTTCCTGGTCGAGCAGGTCCAGGCTCATCAGATCGGCGTCCGGCAGGCGCAGCACGATGCCGTCGTCGGCGTGCATGACCTGGGCGTCCATGCCGTACCGCTCGGAGAGCTTGGCGCCCAGCGCGAGTGCCCACGGGGCGTGGACCTGGGCGCCGAAGGGCGAGTGGACGACGACCCGCCAGTCGCCGAGTTCGTCGCGGAACTGCTCCACGACGATGGTCCGGTCGTCCGGGATGTGGCCGCAGGCCTCGCGCTGTTCGGCCAGGTAGGACAGGACGTTGCCCGCGGCCCAGGTGTCGAGTCCGGCGGCGAGCAGGCGGCTGCGGGCGGCCTCCTCGGGCAGTGAGCCGACCTCGCGCAGGAACGCGCCCACCGCGCGGCCCAGCTCCAGCGGGCGGCCCAGCTGGTCGCCCTTCCAGAAGGGGAGACGGCCGGGGACCCCGGGAGCGGGGGACACCAGGACGCGGTCCCGGGTGATGTCCTCGATGCGCCAGGAACTCGTACCGAGCGTGAAGACGTCGCCCACTCGGGACTCGTACACCATCTCCTCGTCCAGCTCGCCGACCCGGCCGCCGCCCTTCTTGGGGTCGGCACCGGCGAGGAAGACCCCGAAGAGCCCGCGGTCGGGAATCGTGCCCCCGGAGGTGACGGCGAGGCGCTGTGCGCCCGGGCGGCCGGTCACCGTGCCGACGACGCGGTCCCACACCACGCGCGGGCGCAGCTCCGCGAACGCGTCGGACGGATAGCGGCCCGCGAGCATGTCCAGGACCGCGGTGAACGCCGACTCCGGGAGGGCGGCGAAGGGGGCCGCGCGGCGGACCGTGGCCAGCAGGTCGTCGACCTGCCACGTGTCCAGCGCCACCATCGCGACGAGTTGCTGGGCGAGGACGTCCAGGGGGTTGGCGGGGACCCGCAGGGACTCGATGGAACCGGTGCGCATGCGCTCGGTGACCACGGCCGCCTGGACGAGGTCCCCTCGGTACTTGGGGAAGACGACGCCGGTGGAGACCGCTCCCACCTGGTGTCCGGCGCGGCCGACGCGCTGCAGTCCGGAGGCCACGGACGGGGGTGACTCGACCTGGATGACCAGGTCCACGGCGCCCATGTCGATGCCCAGTTCGAGGCTGGAGGTGGCCACCACGGCGGGCAGTCGGCCCGCCTTGAGGTCCTCCTCGACCAGTGCGCGCTGTTCCTTGGAGACCGAGCCGTGGTGGGCCCGGGCGATGACCGGCGGTGCGCCCTGGGCCGCGCCCGAGCCGCCCATCAGCTCCGCGGGCGCGTGGTGCTCGGCGAGGGGCTCACCGGTGGCCCGCTCGTACGCGATCTCGTTGAGCCGGTTGCACAGGCGCTCCGCGAGGCGGCGGGAGTTGGCGAACACGATCGTCGAGCGGTGTGCCTGGACGAGATCGGCGATCCGCTCCTCGACGTGCGGCCAGATGGACGGGCGTTCGGCGCCGTCGTTCCCGTCGGCGACCGGGGAGCCGCCCAGCTCGCCCAGGTCCTCCACGGGGACGACGACCGAGAGGTCGAACTCCTTGCCGGACTTGGGCTGGACGATCTCCACCTTGCGCTGGGGGGAGAGGTAACGCGCGATCTCGTCGACCGGGCGGACGGTCGCGGAGAGGCCGATGCGCCGGGCGGGCCTCGGCAGCAGCTCGTCCAGCCGCTCCAGGGAAAGCGCGAGATGCGCGCCGCGCTTGGTGCCCGCGACCGCGTGCACCTCGTCCAGGATCACCGTCTCCACGCCCGTCAGCGCGTCGCGCGTGGCCGACGTGAGCATCAGGAACAGCGACTCCGGGGTGGTGATCAGGATGTCCGGCGGCCGGGTGGCCAGGGCGCGGCGCTCGGCGGGCGGGGTGTCGCCGGAGCGGATGCCCACCTTGACCTCGGGCTCGGGCAGGCCCAGACGTACGGATTCCTGGCGGATGCCCGTGAGGGGGCTGCGCAGGTTGCGTTCCACGTCGACCGCGAGGGCCTTGAGCGGTGACACATAGAGCACGCGGCAGCGTTTGTGGGGGTCGGCCGGCGGGGGCGTCGAGGTGAGCTGGTCCAGTGCGGCCAGGAACGCGGCCAGGGTCTTGCCGGAGCCGGTCGGGGCCACCACCAGTACGTCCGAGCCCTCGCCGATGGCCTGCCACGCGCCCGCCTGGGCCGCGGTGGGCGCGGAGAAGGCCCCCGTGAACCAGCCGCGGGTCGCGGGGGAGAAGCCGTCCAGGGCTCGGTGCGTGGAGCTGACCATGCGTACATCCTGCACCTCGGCACTGACAATCGGGCTGACCTGCGGGTTTGCCTCCGGCGGTGGGGCAGGTGCGGTGCGGTGGTCTGTGGGTGCGGTTGTGTGCCGACTCCCGGTCGGTGGTCGCGCCTTCGGTTGGGTGGTGGGTCGGGGCCGCGCCGGGGGGTGTCCGTCCTCGGTCGGGCGGTGCTGCCTGATTTGGATGTGCTCGGTGATGGACGCCCGCCGCTGCGGGCGGACACCCCCCGACACGTCCCCTGCTCGCCGTACGCGGCTGCGGGTGTGTGGGGCGCGCCTCGGCGGCTCGGTCGCCCTCGGGGAGAATGTAGGTATGGCAGGTTCGGGGGAGCTGGCTCGGCACTGGCAGTACGTGGAGTTGCCTGGTGTCGATCTTCTGCGTGCTCGGTACATCCAGAAGACCTTTGTTCGGCACACCCATGAGAACTTCGTCATCGCCGCCATCACCGAAGGGGTGGAGGTCTTCCGTCATCGGGGGGTCGATCAGTACGCGGGGTCGGGGGCGCTCGCTCTGGTCAATCCCGATACGCCGCACACGGGGCGTGCGGGGGTTCCCGAGGGGTGGCGGTACGGGGCTGTCTACCCGGCGCCCGAGGTGGTCGCGGAGATCGCTGCGGAGACCACGGCGATTCGGAGGACGCCTGGATTTGTCGCTCCCGTGTTCGATGATCCGTACTCGGTCACTCTTGTTCATGAGGTGCTGCGTGCGGCCGAGGAGGGCAACGCGTTGGCCGCCGACACGTTGCTGCGGGTCGCGGTGACCCGGTTGCTCCGGCTCAACGGCGGGGTCCTTCAGGAGCGGGCGGTGCGTACGGCGGGTGGGCGGATCGCGGCACGCGCGCGTGCTGTGCTGGAGGAGACGATGGCCGAGCCGCCGACCCTGGAGAGGCTTGCCAAGGATCTGGGTACCAGCCCCTTCGCGCTGCTCCGGGCATTCCGGGACACATATGGGTTGCCGCCGCACGCCTGGCTGACGGACGCGCGGGTGCGGCGGGCTCGGCGGCTGCTGGACGCGGGTACCGCGCCCGCCGACGTGGCTGTTGCGGTCGGGTTTACTGATCAGCCACATCTCAACCGGCACTTCGCCCGGATCGTGGGCGTGCCTCCCGGGGCGTACCAGCGTGAGCGCAAGAACGTACAAGACCCGTCGGGGCAGCTGCTCCTATCGTCCGACGGGTGGCAGAACAGACAGCTCTCGCAGACACACGTACCGACGACGGAGGCAAACCGGACGCCGCCGTCGTACGAGACGCCCTCGGAGTCGGGGTCGCCGTCGGACTGTCCGGTTTCGCCTTCGGGGTGACCTCGGTCGGCAGCGGGCTCACGCTGCTGCAGACCTGCGCGCTCAGCCTCCTGGTGTTCACCGGGGCCTCCCAGTTCGCGCTCGTCGGCGCGCTCGCGGCCGGCGGCAATCCGCTCACGGCAGCGGCGGGCGCCTTCTTCCTGGGAGTGCGCAACGCCTTCTACGGGCTGCGGCTGTCGCAGTTGCTGGCCCTCCCGCGCGCGGTGCGTCCGTTCGCCGCCCAATGGGTCATCGACGAGACCACGGTGGTCGCCCTGGCGCAGCCCACGCGGCGCAGTGCCCGTATCGGGTTCGCCGTCACCGGGCTCACCCTGTACGTGCTGTGGAACCTCACGACCCTGCTCGGCGGGCTGGGGGCCGAGGCCATCGGGGACACCGACGCCTGGGGTCTGGACGCCGCCGGGCCTGCCGTCTTCCTGGCGCTGCTCGCACCGATGCTGAAGTCCGGTGTGGAGCGTGCTGTCGCGGGCCTGGCCGTGGTGCTGGGGCTTGGGCTGCTGCCCGTGCTGCCGGGCGGTGTGCCGGTTCTGGTGGCCGCGCTCGCGGCGCCCGCCGTGCTGTACGTACAGGGTCGTCGTGGGGCGTGGGACGGGAAGGGTGAGGACCGTTGAACGTCTGGATCGCGATCGGCGTGACGGCTCTTGGCTGTTACATCGTCAAGCTCGTCGGGCTCCTCGTGCCTGCCGGTGTCCTGGAACGTCCGCTCGTCAGGCGGCTGGCCGCCCTGCTGCCCGTTGCCCTCCTCGCCGCTCTCACGGCCCAGCAGGCCTTCGCCGACGGGCGGGTGCTCGTCCTGGACGCGAAGGCCGCAGGGCTCGCCGCAGCCGCCGTGGCGCTGGTGCTGCGTGCTCCCTTCCTGCTCGTCGTCGCGGCGGCCGTGGTGGTGACGGCGGGGGTCCGGGCGATGACCGGCTGAGTGTCGGCCGCTTGCGCGTTCTCGGTTCAGCCGACTGGGCGGCCGTACGCCTTCAGGGTGCGCAGTGCCTCGACCGTCGCCATGGGGCGTGCCTCCAGGGCGGTGCCCGGTGCCCACGTGCGCCGGCGGACGGGCCAGCCGCCGTCCTCGCGCTGCTCGCCTGCGAGGAAGTCCAGGGAACGGGTCATCTCCTCGTCCGTGAACCACGCGCGCGCGAGGGAGCCCGGCGTCCTCGCGTAGTCGTACGGGAAGTGGTGCTCGCCCGCCGCGTAGCCGGGCGCCACCGGGTGGGCGTCGACGCGCTCCGGGTCGAGGGCCACGAGCCGGTGCTCGCGTACCAGGCGGCCCAGCCGGTCGGCCGCCGCCTGTGCGCGTGAGCGGTCCGGAACCGAGTCCAGGAAGGCCACGGCGGCCTGCACCTCGTACGGATGGGACTTCTCCAGCGACGCGACCGCCTGCCAGCAGAAGTCCGTGGCCCGGAACAGCCAGGCGTGCCACACCTCGTTGCGGTGCAGCAGGCCCACCACCGGGCCGGTGGCGAGGAGTTCGCTCGGCGGTTCGGCCACGACCTGCACGAACGGCGCCGCCGGATAGCCGCGCTGGCTGGGATGGACCGCCGGCAGCGCGCCGTCCGGCGTGGAGACGGAGGTCAGATAGCGGCACACGCGCTCCACCCGCTGCCCGCCGCAGCGCCCGATGGCGTCCAGGACCCGCAGCGCGTGCCCGGTGTGCAGGGGCTGGCTGACGGGGCCGCGCAGATCGGGTTCCAGCGCGTGGCCGTATCCGCCGTCCTCGTTGCGGTAGGCGTCCAGCGCGGTCTCCACCGCGTCGGCGCCCCCGTTCAGGAAGTGATACGCGAAGCGGCGCTGTTCCAGCACGCGCGCGGTGAGCCACACGAAGTGCTCGGCGCGGAAGAGCGGGGAACGCGCCGGGGGCGTCGGGGGGAGTGGGGCTGCTCCTGTTTCGGCCATGCGTCTGACCGTAGGGCGCGAAGCGGTCCCGGTGAGCGGTCCCGGCACGGGCCCACCCTCAGGGGCGGGATACTGACGTCATGCGGTTGACGGTCTTCTGGCAGCGGATGGCGGATCACTTCGGCTCGGGGTACGCCGACACCTTCGCGCGCGATCACGTGATGACGGAACTAGGCGGACGGACCGTCCACGAGGCCTTGGACGCCGGCTGGGAGGCGAAGGACGTGTGGCGTGTGGTGTGCACGGCCATGAACGTTCCGGCGGAAAACCGGTGAAATCGCACTGAAACGACGTCGGTCGGCCGCGAAGATCGTAGGGCGGCGACCGATTGTCGGCGGCGTGGGCGAGACTTGCTCCGTGGCATCCACAGACGAGACCGGGCAGCTCGGACAGCAGGCGTCCCCGTTCGGCACGACGCCGCCCACACCCCCGGCCGGGAACGCCGCCGGGCAGGGCGCGCGCATGCCGCGCTGGCTGCCGCGCGCCATGATGCTGGCCCTCGCCCTCGTCGGCCTGTTCCAGCTGGGCAGTTGGGCCTTCCACCAGCTCACGGGCCTGTTGATCAACGTCCTCATCGCGTTCTTCGCCGCGCTCGCGATCGAACCCGCGGTGAGCCGGATGGCCGCGCGCGGGATGCGCCGGGGCCTGGCCACCTTCCTGGTCTTCATCGGCCTGCTCATCGCCATCGCCGGATTCATCACCCTGCTCGGCTCCATGCTCGCGGGCCAGATCATCAAGATCGTCGAGGACTTCCCGGCCTATCTCGACTCCGTCATCAGCTGGATCAACGCGCACTTCAACACCGACCTGAAGCGCGTGGACGTCCAGGAGGGGCTGCTCCGCTCCGACTGGCTGCGCAGTTACGTCCAGAACAGCGCCACCGGCGTCCTGGACGTCTCCGCCCAGGTCCTCGGCGGTCTCTTCCAGCTGCTGACGATCACCCTGTTCTCGTTCTACTTCGCCGCCGACGGGCCGAGACTGCGCCGCGCGCTGTGCTCCGTACTGCCGCCCGCCCGACAGGCCGAGGTCCTGCGCGCCTGGGAGATCGCCGTCGACAAGACCGGCGGCTATCTGTACTCGCGCGGTCTGATGGCGCTCATCTCCGGGGTGGCCCACTACGTCCTGCTGGAGTTCCTGGACGTGCCGTACGCGCCCGTGCTGGCCGTCTGGGTGGGGCTCGTCTCGCAGTTCCTCCCGACCATCGGCACCTATCTCGCGGGCGCCCTGCCGATGCTGATCGCGTTCACCGTCGATCCCTGGTACGCGCTGTGGGTGCTGGTCTTCGTCGTGGTCTACCAGCAGTTCGAGAACTACGTGCTGCAGCCCAAGCTGACCGCGAAGACCGTCGACATCCACCCCGCGGTCGCCTTCGGCTCGGTCGTCGCCGGCACCGCGCTCCTCGGCGCCGTCGGCGCGCTGATCGCCATCCCGGCGGTCGCCACGCTCCAGGCGTTCCTGGGGGCGTACGTGAAGCGGTACGACGTCACGGACGACCCCCGTGTCCACGGGCACCGCGGACGGGGCCGGGGCGCGAGCCTCGTCACCCGGGTGCGGAGTCTGCTGGAGGGGCGGCGGGCAGCCGGCCCCGAGGACTCGGCGGACTCTGCGGGGGCGCCGGAATCCGGGCCGCCGGAATCCGGCTCCGGGAAGGGCTCCGCGCCCGCGTGAGCGGCGCCCGGGCCGCAGCGCCGGTGACGGACGCCGCGTAGCCCCACCACCAACCGTGTGACAGGGGTGCTCGGCACCGTCCTGCCCGGTCGAGGGTCACCCCACGTCATGCACTCCTGGGGTGTCGCACCCGGCATCCGGCCCGTTGCCGGACCGCGAACGTAGTCTCGGAGGTGCCGGGTGTCACGCTTGACACGAAAATCGAACATCCATTCTGATGGAGATTCCGGCGAGGCTCTCGACGGGGATTTCGTCAGGGTTTTCATGGAGATGTGCCCGAGTTATCCACAGGCCGGACGGGCGTCGGGGCGCATTGTCAGTGGCAGGCGTTAGCGTCTTTGACGTGAAGCGATCGACTCAAGCAAATCGGGTGGAACCCATGGCAGCAGGTACTGACCGCGAGAAGGCGCTCGACGCCGCTCTCGCACAGATTGAACGGCAGTTCGGGAAGGGCGCGGTGATGCGCCTCGGCGAGCGGCCGAACGAGCCCATCGAGGTCATCCACACCGGGTCGACCGCACTCGATGTCGCCCTCGGCGTCGGCGGTCTGCCGCGCGGCCGAGTGGTCGAGGTGTACGGCCCGGAGTCCTCCGGCAAGACGACCCTGACCCTGCACGCGGTGGCGAACGCGCAGAAGGCCGGCGGCCAGGTGGCCTTCATCGACGCGGAGCACGCCCTCGACCCCGAGTACGCGAAGAAGCTCGGCGTCGACATCGACAACCTGATCCTGTCGCAGCCGGACAACGGCGAGCAGGCCCTGGAGATCGTGGACATGCTGGTCCGCTCCGGTGCCCTGGACCTCATCGTGATCGACTCCGTCGCGGCGCTCGTCCCGCGCGCGGAGATCGAGGGCGAGATGGGTGACAGCCACGTCGGTCTCCAGGCCCGTCTGATGAGCCAGGCCCTGCGGAAGATCACCAGCGCGCTCAACCAGTCCAAGACCACCGCGATCTTCATCAACCAGCTCCGCGAGAAGATCGGTGTCATGTTCGGCTCCCCGGAGACCACGACCGGTGGCCGGGCGCTGAAGTTCTACGCCTCGGTGCGACTCGACATCCGCCGCATCGAGACGCTGAAGGACGGCACCGACGCGGTCGGCAACCGCACCCGCGTCAAGGTCGTCAAGAACAAGGTCGCCCCGCCCTTCAAGCAGGCCGAGTTCGACATCCTCTATGGGCAGGGCATCAGTCGCGAGGGCGGCCTGATCGACATGGGCGTGGAGAACGGCTTCGTCCGCAAGGCCGGCGCCTGGTACACGTACGAGGGCGACCAGCTCGGCCAGGGCAAGGAGAACGCCCGTAACTTCCTGAAGGACAACCCCGACCTCGCCAACGAGATCGAGAAGAAGATCCTGGAGAAGCTGGGCGTCGGCGTACGGCCCGAGAAGCCGACCGCCGAGCCGGGTGCGGACGCGGCGGTCTCGACGGCCCCGGGCGCGACCACGGACGAGGCCGGCAAGACGGTCCCGGCTCCCGCGTCGGCGGCCAAGACCACCAAGGCCAAGGCCACGGCGGCCAAGAGCTGACCGATGACACGACGAACCGACTGGGCCGAGTACGCATACCCCGCTGCCTCGGAGGACCGCGGCGACGGGGGCCGCGAGGGCTCCGTCGGGCGTGGTGACAGTGCCGATGGGGACGCCGGGCCATACGGGGGTGGCCACGGGACCCACGAGGGTGACGGGTGGTACGAGGGCGACGGAGGCCCCGGTGCCGGACCGCGTCGCGGTGAGGGGCCGTCGGGGGACGGTTCGCGTCGGGGCGACGGTTCTCCGGGGGGCAGACGGCGCCGTGGCGGTGGTGGCCTGAACGGCGAAAGCAGTTCGTACGGCGAAGGCAGCTCGTACGGAGCGGGCGGCTCACGTGGTGAGGGCCCGCGTGGTGGACGTGGTCGTCGTCGGCAGCGCGGCTTCGGCGAGCAGGGCGGCGACCCACAAGACGGAGGTTCCGTCTCCTCGTCGAGGGCCGAGACGGCGGAGCCCCCAGGGGACCCGGCTGAGCGGGCGCGGGGTATCTGCCTGCGCCTGCTCACCGGGACCCCGCGCACGAGGAAGCAGCTCGCGGACGCCCTGCACAAGCGCGAGATCCCGGACGAGGTCGCCGAGGAGGTGCTGTCGCGGTTCGAGGAAGTCGGACTGATCAACGACAGCGCGTTCGCGGACGCCTGGGTCGAGTCCCGGCACCACGGCCGGGGACTGGCCCGGCGGGCGCTCGTCCAGGAACTGCGCACCAAGGGTGTGGACGCGACGCTCATCGACGAGGCCGTCGGGCAGCTCGACTCCGAGCAGGAGGAGACGACCGCGCGTGAACTCGTCGCACGCAAGCTGCGGGCGACCCGCGGCCTCGACCGCGACAAGCGGATTCGGCGGCTCGCGGGCATGCTCGCCCGCAAGGGCTACTCCCAGGGCATGGCCCTGAGGGTGGTCCGGCAGGCACTGGAGGAAGAGGGCGAGGACACCGAGTTCCTCGCGGACGACGGGTACTGAGCCCGCCGTCGAGCCGAGATCCGGCCGTCCCGAGAGGCAGTTGACCGCTCGGGAGGTCTACGTCCACGGCCCTGGACACGATGGACGCGCGGGGGCGCCGATCGCGTTCAGGGCCGGGCGGACGGTACGACTGCTTCGTACAGGCAGCGGGCCTACGGTGTGACCGGAAGCCCCGCCGCTCGCCAGGCCTGGAACCCGCCGACCAGGTCGGTCGCCCGGTGCAGCCCCAACTGGTGCAGGGACGCGACCGCGAGGCTCGACGCGTACCCCTCGTTGCAGATCACCACGATCCGCAGGTCGTGGCCGGTCGCCTGAGACGCGCGATGGCTGCCCCGGGGATCCAGGCGCCACTCCAGCTCGTTGCGCTCGACCACGAGCGCGCCGGGGATCAGACCGTCCTGCTCCCGCAGGGCCGCGTACCGGATGTCGACCAGCAGCGCCTCGCCGACCTGTGCGGCCTCGTATGCCTCGTGTGTCTCCACACGTGCGTAGGTGTCGCGTACGCGGTCCAGCAACTCGTCGATACCGACGGGCTGTTCACTCACTGCCAGTCCTGCGGGCGCTCGACGTGCTCCAGGCGCAGCACCTGGCCCGTGCGGCTGTAGCGGCGGATCTGGGGCAGCGGCGGGTAGTAGGCGTGGACCGAGATCGCGTGCTGGTCGCGGGACTCGTTGAGCACCTCGTGCACATGGTGGCGGCCGAAGGCCCGGCCCTGGCCGGCCGGCAGTCGCCGCTCGCGGTCGACGCCCTCGGTGAGTTCGAGGGTCTTCCAGCCGTCGGCGGGCAGCCGGGCGGCGAGCGAGTGCTCCTTGAGTTCGCCGGTCGCCGTGATGAAGGCACCGACCGACTCGGCGTGGTCGTGCCAGCCGGTACCGGTGCCGGGCGGCCAGCCGATCAGCCAGGCCTCACTGCCACCGGGGCCCTCGAGGCGCACCCAGGTGCGGCCCTCGGGGTCGAGCGGCAGGGAGGCGATCAGCTCGGCGTCGGCGGCCGTACGTCGTACGAAGTCGAGGAGATCGGCCTGCGTCGGGGTCTTCGGGGTCCCGGAGACCTGAGCGGGGGCGGAAACGGAGGGTGACACGGACACGGATACCGTCCTGGTGAACGTTCGCGGGAGCGCGGGAACGCCGGAGACCGGCGCGCGCGGGAATCAGGGGGATGCGAATTCAGCAGGACGGACGACACACGCAGCCCGCGTAGCGGACGAGGTCCATATGGACCCTCCGCCACAGGCGCACATCGGTGTCGGCATCGGTCACGTTCCGGAGTACAGCATGACGGTGCGGAGTGGTCAACTCGTTGTCACCATGTGGACGGATGCTGGTGGGAGGCGGCGGACAGCACGGGGCTGACGGTAAGCGGAGGCGGCCGACGGGCGGGGCTGCCGGGAGGCGTCAGCGCGTGCTCGCCGCGGCCTCGGTGTTCGCCGATGTGTTCGACTCGCCTGTCTTGCCGGTCCCGCCCGCCCTGCCCGCCTTGTCCGTGGTGTCGTCCGTGCGGTCCCGCGCGGGACCGCCGAGCGTCGCCTCGGCCGCCGTGTACAGGTCGGCCGGGCGTACCCCGCTCAGCGCCGTGACCAGGTGTCCGTCCGGGCGGATCAGCAGCACCGTGTGGGCGGCGGCGCCCGGGTAGCTCTCGGTGACCAGCAGTTCGGCGGGGTGCGGCAGCGCGGCCACCGCGGCCGCGAGCCGGGGCATGAGCCCGGCGCTCACCCAGTGCTTGCGCTCCCACACACCCGTACCCGGCGCGATCAGTACCACCAGGAGCGCGCCGCGGCCCAGCCGCTCGCGCAGCCCCACGAAGGAACCGTCCTCCGCGGTGACCTGCACGTCCGTCACCTGTGCGCCCGGCGGGGTCTCCACCGGGGTCTCTGCCTCGATGTGCTGAGGCGCGAGCGGCGACTGGGCGTACGCCCCCGGCGCGCCCAGGATGCCGCGCCCCAAGTGACCGTCTGTGAGCAGCGCGTCGTGTCCGCGGGCCGACCCGGGGACGTACGACCGCAGCCCTCCGCCGCCGCGCAGCAGCGGCAGCGTCTGGTCGGCGGCGCGCAGCCGGGCGGAGACGGCGGCGCGCCGCTCGGTCTGATAGCTGTCCAGCAGTGCCTCGTGCGGGCCGTGGTGCCAGGCCAGGGCCAGCTTCCAGGCGAGGTTGTCGGCGTCCCGCAGCCCCTCGTCCAGCCCCTGTGTGCCGAGCGCGCCGAGCAGATGCGCGGCGTCCCCGGCGAGGAAGACCCGGCCGGCCCGCCAGCGCCGGGCGAGCCGGTGGTGGACGATGTGGACGCCCGTGTCGAGCAGGTCGTACGGCGGTGTCGTCCCGCCGCTCCAGCCCGCGAGGGTCTCCCGGATGCGGGTCACCAGGAGTTCGGGCGTGACCAGGTCCTTGCCGGGCGGCAGCAGCCAGTCCAGGCGCCACACGCCGTCGGGGAGGGGGCGCGCGGTGATCTCCCCGGCCGACGGCCCCGATGTCCGCCACGGCGGCATCCGGTGCAACAACGCCTCACCGGGCCACGGAAGTTCCGTACGCAGCGCCGCAACGGCGTGTCGTTCCACGGCCGTACGTCCGGGGAAGCGGATGTCCTGGAGTTTGCGGACGGTGGAGCGCGGGCCGTCGCAGCCGATCAGGTAACTGCCGCGCCACCAGGTGCCGCCCGGGCCGCGGGTGTGTGCCGTGACGCCGGAGGGCTCCTGCTCGATCGAGTCGAGGCGGCTGTTGACGGCGACCTTGACGAGCCGCTCGCGCGCGATGGCGGTCCGCAGGGCGCCGGTCAGTACGTGCTGGGCGACGTGCAGGGGGATGTCGGACTCAGTGAAGGGCTCCGGTCCGGGACCCGAGGGGAGCGCGTCGGTCGGCTCTTCGGGTTCCTCGGCCCCGAAAGAGATCTGGCGCATCACCTGCTTGCGCCGCATCGACCGCCATCCGGCCCAGTGGAGACCGGCCTCCGTGATCGGCGCACCGGTCAGCCGCTCCAGGAGCGCGGCGGTGTCCTCGCGCAGCACGACCGTGCGCGCGGGGCGCTGGTCGTCCTTGCCCGGACCCTCGTCGAGGACGACCGAGGGGACCTCCTGGCGCGCCAGCGCAAGCGCCAGCGTGAGCCCGACCGGCCCCGCTCCGACGATGATCACCGGGTCCATGGCGCGGCGCCCCCTGCCCAGAGCGACGTCTTCTTTGACGTAAGTGAACAGGAAGTTTGAGCAGGGTGCACGATCACAGAACGTATGCAACAGATTGCCAGTGCTTGCGTCAAGTGACGGAGGCAGTGGCGAACGCGCCACTGCCTCCGTGTCGGTCATGCCACTGCCTCCGGGCAGGTCATACGAGTTGACCGTCCGTCAGATGCCGCCGCCACCCGCGCCGGTTGCCGCAGTGCCCTCCACTGTCGCCGGTCCGAGCACCACACCGGTCGACTTCTTGCCTTGGCGCAGCCTCTTCTCCAGCCAGCTCGCGAAGCTGGTGAGGATGAAGTTGAGCACGATGTAGATGACCGCCACCACGATGAAGCTGGGGATGACGTTGGCGTAGACGGCCGCGAGTGTGCTGCGTGTGTTGAGCAACTCGGTGAACCCGATCATCACGCCGCCCAGTGCGGTGTCCTTCACGATGACCACCATCTGGCTGACGATGGCCGGCAGCATCACGGTGACGGCCTGTGGCAGCAGGACGTTGGCCATCGTCTGCCCCTTGCGCAGACCGATCGCCATCGCCGCCTCCGACTGTCCCTTCGGCAGGGACAGGATGCCGGCTCGGACGATCTCGGCGAGGACAGACGCGTTGTAGAGCACGAGGCCGGTGACCACCGCGTACAGGGGCCGTTGCTCAGTGCCGACCCCCGTGTAGCGGGCGTAGAACTCGTTGGCGAACAGCATCAGCAGCAGCACAGGGATGGACCGGAAGAACTCGACCACCGCACCGGCCGGAACCCTCACCCAACGGTGGTCGGAGAGGCGGGCGATGCCGAAGACCGCGCCCAGAGGAAGGGCGATCACCATGGCGAGAGCGGCCGCTTTCAGCGTGTCGGCCAGTCCCGGCAGCAGATACGTCGTCCAGGCCTGCGACTCGGTGAACGGTTTCCACAAGGCCCAGTTCAGCTGGTTCTTGTCGTCCATGGTCTGCCAGATCCACCACAGGGCCAGGACCAGCAGGATGAAGAAGACCACCGAGAGGAGGACGTTGCGCCGCTTGGCGCGGGGCCCTGGGGCGTCATAGAGGACGGAACTCATCGCTTCACCGCCAGTCGCTTGCTCAGCCAGCCCAGGATGAGGCCGGTCGGGAGAGTCAGGACCACGAACCCGAATGCGAAGACGGCGCCGATGAGCAGCGTCTGGGCCTCGTTCTCGATCATTCCCTTCATCAGGTAGGCAGCCTCGGCCACGCCGATCGCGGCGGCCACAGTGGTGTTCTTGGTCAACGCGATCAGTACGTTGGCCAGTGGGCCGATGACCGAGCGGAAGGCCTGCGGCAGGATGATCAGCGACAGGGTCTGGCTGAAGCTCAGTCCGATGGCGCGTGCCGCCTCGGCCTGGCCGAGCGGCACGGTGTTGATGCCGGAGCGGATCGCCTCGCAGACGAACGCCGCGGTGTAGGCGACGAGACCGAGCACCGCCAGCCGGAAGCCCTGGACCTTGAAGTCGGAGGAACCCATTGTCACGCCGAAGATGTCGGCGAGACCGAGCGAGGCGAAGAGGATGATGACCGTCAGGGGGATGTTCCGGACGATGTTGACGTAGGCGGTGCCGAACCCGCGCATGAGCGGGACGGGGCTGACCCGCATCGCGGCCAGCAGGGTGCCCCAGACCAGGGAGCCGACACCGGATAGGGCGGTGAGCTTCACCGTCATCCAGAAGGCGCCCCAAATGCTCGGGTCGTCATAGTCTGAAAGAAAGTCGAACACGATCTCCCGCGCTTCCGGGTGGGTGGCGTACGTGAACAACACGGCGCGCCGCCGCCTTGGTCGGAATCGGCGACGGCACGCCTGCGAACCATCGCTCTACTTGACGATGTTGCCGATCTTCGGCGCGGGCTCGTTCTTGTAGTTGGCCGGACCGAAGTTGTTCTTGACCGCCGTGTCCCACGAGCCGTCGCTGACCATCTTCTCGAGAGCGTCGTTGATCTTGTTCACCGTCTCGGTGTCGCCCTTCTTCACACCGATGCCGTAGTTCTCGTTGCTGAGCTTGAGGCCGGCGAGCTTGAACTGGCCCTTGTACTGCTCCTGCGCGGCGAAGCCCGCGAGGATCGAGTCGTCCGTGGTCAGCGCGTCCACGGAGCCGCTCTGCAGGCCGGAGACGCACTCCGAGTAGCCGCTGAGCTCCTTCAGGTTGGCCTTCGGGGCGATCTCGTCCTTGACGTTCTGCGCCGAGGTGGAGCCGGTCACCGAGCACAGGTTCTTGCCGTTGAGGTCGGTGCCCTCGGCGATGTCCGAGTCGGCCTTGACCAGCAGGTCCTGGTGGGCCAGCAGGTACGGGCCGGCGAAGTCGACCTTCTTGGCGCGCTCGTCGTTGATCGAGTAGGTGGCCGCGATGAACTTCACATCGCCGCGGGCGAGCGCGTTCTCACGGTCGGCGCTCTTGGTCTCGACGAACTCGATCTGGTCGGGCTCGTAGCCGAGTTCCTTGGCCACGTAGGTGGCCACGTCCACGTCGAAGCCGGAGAAGGACCCGTCGGGCTCCTTCAGGCCGAGCCCGGGCTGGTCGTACTTGATGCCGACCTTGATCTTGTCGCCGGAACCCGAGCCGGTGTCGCTGCTGCCGCTGTCGTCGCCTCCGCAGGCGGTGGCGGTGAGCGCGAGTACGAGGGCGGCGGCCGAGGCCGCGGTGACCTTGCGGAGCTTCATGGTGAACATCCTTTGGCTGATGGAGAGACGCGGGCCGTCGGTGCCGTGCGGGGCCTGACGGACGAGGCTTGTCGGAGACGCGCAGATCGTCAGTGGTGCAGATCGTCAGTGGTGGAGGATCTTGGACAGGAAGTCCTTTGCGCGGTCGCTGCGCGGGTTGCTGAAGAACTGGTCCGGCACAGCCTCTTCGACGATGCGGCCGTCGGCCATGAACACCACTCGGTTCGCAGCCGAACGGGCGAACCCCATTTCGTGGGTGACGACGATCATGGTCATGCCCTCGCGGGCGAGTTGCTGCATGACCTCGAGGACCTCGTTGATCATCTCCGGGTCGAGCGCCGACGTGGGCTCGTCGAAGAGCATGACCTTGGGGTCCATGGCCAGGGCGCGTGCGATGGCGACACGCTGCTGCTGGCCGCCGGAGAGCTGTGCGGGGTACTTGTCGGCCTGCGTGGCCACGCCCACCCGGTCGAGCAGGGCGCGGGCCTTCTCCTCGGCCACCTTCTTGTCGGCCTTGCGGACCTTGATCTGGCCCAGCATCACGTTCTCGAGCACGGTCTTGTGCGCGAACAGGTTGAAGGACTGGAACACCATGCCGACGTCGGCGCGCAGCCGAGCCAGCTCCTTGCCCTCCTGGGCCAGCGGCTTGCCGTCGATGGCGATGTCGCCGGAGTCGATCGTCTCCAGCCGGTTGATGGCGCGGCACAGGGTGGACTTACCGGACCCGGAGGGTCCGATGACCACGACCACCTCGCCGCGGGCGATGGTCAGGTCGATGTCCTGGAGAACATGCAACGCGCCGAAGTGCTTGTTGACGCTCTTCAGGACGACCAGATCGCCGGTCGCGGCCACGTCGTCCTTGGTCATCGATACTTCGGTCATCGTTGACTGGCTCCGTCCTGCTCGGTTTCGGAGGACAGTAGTGACCCTGTGAGACCAACGTCATTACATCTGAGCGAGAATTGAGGATAACGATCCGATGTCAGGTCAACACGCTTTGTAGCGCCCCTCGAAAGAGGTGTACCGGCTGGATAACGGAAGCGGTCCGGAGCCGGAACCAGGCACGCGCGTGCGTGTGTCCACATGGTGTACTCCGCTCGTGCACCGCCCGTGGTGTACAAGTCGAAGCGGTACGGCCGATGAACCGAAGGGGGCCGCGATGCGACTGCTCCTGGTCGAGGACGACAACCATGTCGCCGCCGCGCTCTCCGCGGTCCTGGCGCGGCACGGATTCGATGTCACGCACGCCCGCAGCGGCGAGGAGGCCCTCCAGGCGCTCGTCCCGGAGGGCAACGGCTTCGGTGTGGTGCTGCTCGACCTGGGCCTGCCCGACCAGGACGGCTACGAGGTGTGCGGCAAGATCCGCAAGCGCACCAGTACCCCCGTGATCATGGTCACCGCGCGCTCCGACGTCCGCTCCCGCATCCACGGCCTCAACCTCGGCGCCGACGACTACGTGGTGAAGCCCTACGACACCGGGGAACTGCTCGCCCGGATCCACGCCGTCAGCCGCCGCACCCTCCACGAGGACGCCGGCGACGCCGGTGACAACGCGCTGCTTCTGGGGTCCCTGCGGATCGAACTGTCCACCCGGCAGGTACTCGTGGACGGCTCGGTCGTCCAGCTGACCCGCAAGGAGTTCGATCTGCTCGCCCTCCTCGCACAGCGTCCCGGGGTGGTGTTCCGCCGCGAACAGATCATCAGCGAGGTCTGGCGCACCAGCTGGGAGGGGACCGGCCGTACCCTGGAGGTGCATGTCGCGTCCCTGCGCGCCAAGTTGCGCATGCCGGCGCTGATCGAGACCGTCCGCGGCGTGGGCTACCGGCTCGTCGCCCCGACGCCGTAGCGGGGACGGGTGCGCACACGTCTTCTCCCGCTGCTCATCGTCCTGATGGCGGCCGTGCTGCTCGCGCTCGGCATCCCGCTCGCCGTCAGCGTTGCCGCAGCCCAGCAGCAGACCGTCGTCATCGACCGGATCGACGACACCGCGCGCTTCGCGGCGCTCGCCCAGTTCGTCACCGACCGGCCCACCGGGTCCCGCGTCAAGGACACGGCCACCGACGAGCGCGGCGAGACCCTCCAGCGGGAACTCGAGAGCTACTACGACGTCTACGGCATCCGTGCCGGCGTCTTCTACCGCAACGACGTCCCCATGGCGAACGCGCCGGCCGACTGGTACCTGCCGGAAACGGGCGAGGTGCGCGACGCGTTCGCCGAAGCGCTCCTCTCGCGCCGCAGCCACGATCCGCAACAGGTCTGGCCCTGGCAGCGGAACCGGCTCGTCGTCGCGTCGCCGGTCATCCGGGACGGCGACGTCGTGGCCGTCGTGGTCACCGACTCGCCCACCGGGCACATGCGTTCGGAGACACTGCACGGCTGGATCGTCATCGGCGCCGGTGAGATCGCGGCGATGCTGCTCGCCGTGGGCGCCGCGCTGCGCCTCACCGGCTGGGTGCTCAGGCCCGTACGCGTACTCGACGCCGTGACGCACCGCATCGCGACCGGGAGCCTGAAGTCCCGGGTCGCGGTGGCCGGCGGGCCGCCGGAACTCAGACGGCTGGCCCGGTCGTTCAACGAGATGGCGGACAACGTCGAGGACGTGCTGGAGCAGCAGCGTGCCTTCGTCGCCGACGCCTCGCACCAGCTGCGCAACCCGCTCTCGGCGCTGCTGCTGCGGATCGAACTGCTCGCACTCGAACTGCCGGAGGACAACGAGGAGATCGCCTCGGTCCGTACCGAGGGCAAGCGCCTGGCCGAGGTCCTGGACGACCTCCTCGACCTGGCGCTGGCCGAGCACGCCGAGGCGGACCTCGCCCTCACCGACATCGGCGCGCTGACGGCCGAGCGTGTCGCGGCCTGGACCCCGCTCGCCGAGGCCAAGGGTGTGCGCCTGGTCGGTGACTGCCCGGCCACCACCGCGTGGGCCGACCCGGTCACGCTGTCCAGCGCCCTGGACGCGGTGATCGACAACGCGGTGAAGTTCACCCCCGAGGACGAACGCGTGCAGGTGTCGGTCGCGTCGAACGGCGAGACCTCGACGGTCGTGGTCACCGACGGCGGCCCGGGCCTCACCGACGAGGAACTCGTCCGGATCGGCGACCGCTTCTGGCGCAGCGGCCGGCATCAGAACGTCAAGGGGTCGGGTCTGGGCCTGTCCATCTCCCGGGTCCTGCTGGCGGCGGGCGGCGGCACCATCTCGTACGACCATCACGAACCGCACGGCCTGAAGGTGACCGTCCGGGTGCCCAGGTCGGGTCCGGCGTCCTGAAGGGGCTTATGTCCTGAAGGGGCTTATGTCCTGAAGGACCCTACGGCTTGACCGAGCGGTAGTAGCGCCGGGCGCCCTCGTGCAGGGTCAGCGGGTCGGTGTAGATGGCGGTCCGCAGATCCACGAGCTGCGCCGAGTGCACATGGGCGCCGATGCCGTCCCGGCTGTTGATCACCGACCGGGTCAGCCACTCGGTGAGCCTCGGGTCCACGTCCTCGCGGGTGATGAGCAGGTTGGACACCGCGAGCGTCGCCACGGTCTCGCCGTTCTGGACGGTCGGGTAGGCCGACTCGGGCATGTCGGCGGCCCGGTAGTAGCGGGAGGCGGCGCCCGTCTCGTGCAGCTTGGCGACCAGGTCCGCGTCGATCGGCACGAAGCGGAAGGAGAAGTCCTTCGCCAGCTTCACCAGACCGTTCGTCGGGAGCCCGCCCGACCAGAAGAAGGCGTCGATCTGGTCCTGCCGGAGCCGCCCGGGACCGGTGTCGATGCCGTCGGCGAAGGGCTTGATGTCCTTGGCCGGGTCGAGCCCCGCGGCGGTCAGCACCCGGTTCGCGATCAGCCGTACGCCGGAGTTCTCCGGCCCTATGGACACCCGCTTGCCCTTCAGGTCCCGCACGGTCGAGATCTTGGAGTCGCGGGGTACGACGAGCTGAAGGTAGTCGTCGTAGAGACGCGCGACCCCGCGCAGCGAACTCGCCCCCGGTCGATTCGTCAGCTTGTACGTCTCCACCGCGTCGGCCGCCGCGATGGTGAAGTCGGCGTTGCCCGTGGCCACCCGCTCGACGTTCTCCTGCGATCCCTGGCTGGTCAGCAGCCGTACCTCGAGCTTGGGCATGTCCTTGGCGAAGGCCTTGCTGAGCCGCGAGCCGTACTGCTGGTAGACGCCGGCCTGGGTCCCGGTGCTGAACGTGATCGTCCCGTCCGGAGGCTCCTCGTCCAGCGGCAGCAGCCACCACAGCAGCAGCCCGAAGACCACGAAACCGGCGGCCGAGCCCATCAGGGCCTGACGCCTGCGGATCCGGGGGAGCACCTTGAACATGCGCGCGATCCTGCCAGTACGGCACCGGTACTGGCCAGGGGAGCGGGAGCTGGCACGGGGCGGGGTTGTCGGCCGTACGACGATCGGACCGGCCCCTGGAGGGCCGCCGCGAGATCGCTAGAGTCACCGCATGCGCCCCACTGACGCCCCCGCCTCGTCGCCCGCCGACCTCGTCCGGGAGTTCCACCTCGCCTTCGGACTCGCCGCCCGCAGTACGCCCACCGAGGTCTCCCCGGAACTCGCGGCGCACCGGGGCGAGCTGCTCGCGGAGGAGGCCGCGGAGGTCGCCGAGGTCGCGGTCGCGGGCCCTCTGGACCGGCTGGCGCACGAGCTGGCCGACGTCGTGTACGTCGCGTACGGCACCGCCCTGGTCCACGGGATCGACCTCGACGCGGTGATCGCGGAGATCCACCGCGCCAACATGACGAAGCTGGGCCCGGACGGCCTGGTCGCCCGCAGGGCCGACGGCAAGGTGCTCAAGGGCGACCACTACCGGGCCCCCGACGTGGGGGCCGTGCTGCGCCGCCAGGGCTGGAACGCGGACGAGCGGTAACCCGTACGGCTCTGCTCCACGTACCGCCTGCCCTAGGTGTGCCGGCCCGGGGCGACGCCGAGCGGGTCGAGCACCGGACGCGGGTGGGCCAGGAACGCGTCGTGGTCGCGGAAGCGGCCGGTCAGGGTCTCGCCCCGGCAGTGAGGGCCTGCGGCAGGGCCGGGCCGGAGACGTGTACACGGCGCACCGCCGCCGGATCCGTCCGTCGAGCGGTTCGAGTTTCCCGGGAACCTCTGGTGCTCGTACAGGCGTCGCATGGACCATCGGCGCGCGAAGGCGTACAGGGGGATCCGATGGGGCGGTTCGAGTTCGGGGAGTACCGGACGCTCGCGCTGCTCGGGGCGGGTGGGATGGGCCGGGCGTATCTGGCCCGTTCGGCCTCGGGACGGCTCGTCGTGGTCAAGGTGATGCACGCGCACCTCGCCGCCGAGCCGATGTACCGGGAGCGGCTGCGGCGTGAGGTGCTGGCGGCGCGTGCCGTGACTGGCCCGTTCACCGCGGCCGTGCTCGACGCGGGGACGCAGGACCCGTTGCCGTGGCTGGCCGTCGAGTACTGCGCGGGCCCCACCCTGTCGGAGGCCGTGGCCGGGTGCGGACCACTGGCGGCCGGTGACCTCGCCTCGCTCGGCGCCGCCCTCGCCGAGGCGCTCACCGCGATCCACGCGGCGGGCCTGGCGCACCGCGACCTGAAACCGGCGAACGTCCTGGTCACCGGGGAGGGCCCGCGCGTCATCGACTTCGGTATCGCGAAGGTTCTCGGTGCCGGACCCGCCTCGGGACCGTCGGACGAGGCCCTGACGGAGAGCGGCGAGATGCTCGGCTCCACCGGCTTCATGGCACCCGAGCAGATCACGTACGCCACCGAACCCGCGGCCTCCTGCGACGTGTTCGCACTCGGGGCGCTGCTCGCGCTGGCGGCGACGGGCCGCAGACCGCACGGCGGGGGTTCGGCCCCGCAGATCGTGTACCGGACGCTGCACGAGGAGCCGGACCTCGCCGGCGTGCCGGACGGGGACTGGGCCGCCTTCCTGACCCGCTGTCTGTCGAAGCGGCCGGACGAGCGCCCCACGGTGGCGGAGGCCCTGGACTGGTGTGCCGCCCGCGCGGGCGAACGGCCGTGGTGGGAGCGGCCGGAGGTGACCGCCCTGATCGAGGGCCACGAGAAGGCGGTCGCGCGCCGGATCGCCGTGGCGGCCGACGCCGACGGGGATGGCGCCACCCGTGTCGGCCCGCCACCGGCCCCCGCGGGTCCGTCGCGCAGGCGCCTGTTCGCGTGGGCGGGCGTCGCCGCCACGGCTGCGGCGGCGGTGCCGACGGCGATCGCCCTCCTGGGCGACGACGAGCCCGAGGGCACACGGCGGCAGTCGGTCACCGTGTCCTGGCGCACCGGCACCCCGCTGTGGACCCGCGAGGTGGGTGACCTCGAATACGGCGGCGCGCTGACCCGTACGGCCGACGCCCTCTACGTGGTCATCGACGGCACGGCCCGCCGACTCGATCCGAACACCGGTGCGGTGGCCTGGGAGCTGGAGGACGCGTCCGACGTCCTGCCTTCCGGCGAGACGGCGTACGTCACCCGCCGCGGACCGGGCGGATCCTCCCCCGAGGTCGTGGCGCTCGACGCGGCGAAAGGCACGCAGCGGTGGCGTACGGGCGCCCTGGAGTCGAACCCGTACCGGCCCTACGGTGTCTACTCGCCCGACGGCGACTCGACGCTGCTCGCCGTCACGCGGCGCACGGCATGCCTGGTCACGTTCGCCGAGTACGACACGTCGTGGGCACGGCGCACGAACCAGGGGAAGAGCTGGCGGGCGTACGGCTTCGACCTGCCGACGGGTGCCCCGCTGTGGTTCAGGTGGGGTACGGCGGCACAGGTGACGGCGCTGAACGCGGCGGGCGGCCGGTTCGCCCTGGCCTCGGCGACCGAGACATACGGTCCCCTGTACGTGCTCCACGAGCGCTCGGGCGAGGAGGAGTCCAGCATCTCCGACGGCTCCGCCACACCCGAGGTGCATCCGGGGGCGCGGGGAACCCACTACTACGCGACGCGGACGTCCGTGCGCCGGGTGAACCTGGCCACCGGGAAGGCGAGCTGGACCCGGCCCCTGGAGTACGCGCGGGTGGCACCACTGGCCGGCGGCGAACTCGTCGTGGCCGCCACGGCCGACGGCCTGGGCGCCCTGGACGCGGCCGGCGGCGACCGGCGCTGGTGGCGTGACGACGTCCGCACGCTCACCACGACCGACGGCCGCCCCCTGGCGGACGCCACGGCGGTCTACGCGACGGGCCCCCGCCCCGGCGACTCCCCCGTGTCCGAGGGCACGTCCGTGTGGGGCATCCACGTCCTCGCGGCCGACACGGGCAGGCTGCTCTGGGCGGTCCCGGTGGACGGTCTGACCAGGTTGTCGTACGGGGCGGCGGGCGACGGTCTGATCCATGTGTGCACCAGTACGACGCTGCAGACGTTCCGGGGCCCGTGAGCCGGGCCGGTCCGCGCGAGCGGGCACGACGGGAGGAGCACCCGCACACCGACCATCACCCCCGACGACGAAGGAAAGGCTCACAGGAGGCCCCGCGCATGACCACCGCCCTTCACCCCGAGGACCCCAGACAGCTGGGCCGGCACCACCTGATCGCCCGGCTCGGCGCCGGCGGCATGGGCCAGGTCTACCTCGCCCGCTCGCCGGGCGGCCGTCTCACCGCCGTCAAGACCATCCACGAGCACCTGGCCACGGACCCGCACTACAGGGAACGGTTCCGGCGCGAGGCGACCGCCGCCCGCCGGGTCACCGGCGCCTACACGGCCCCCGTCCTGGACGCCGACCCCGACGCCCGGCTTCCCTGGCTGGCCACCGCCTTCCTGCCCGGAGTGACGCTGAGCAGTGCCGTCGCCAAGACCGGCCCCCTGCCCGCATCGGCCGTGTGCGCCCTCGCCGCCGCCCTCGCCGAGGCGTTGCGCGACATCCACGCGGCCGGCCTCGTCCACCGTGATCTGAAGCCGTCGAACATCCTGGTCACCCGGGACGGCCCCCGTGTGATCGACTTCGGCATCGCCCGCGCCCAGGACGACCGGGCCCTGACGGAGACCGGCGGGATGATCGGCACCCCCGGGTACATGTCCCCGGAGCAGATTCTCGACGGCCCGGCGGTCACCGCGGCGACGGACATCTTCGCGCTGGGCGCGGTGCTCGCGTTCGCGGCGACGGGCCGGAACGCGTTCGGCGCGGCCTCCGTGCCCGCACTGCTCTACCGGATCGTCCACGAAGAGCCCGAACTCGACGGCGTACCCGTGGAACTGGGCCTGAAGGACCTGATCGACGCCTGCCTCGACAAGCCCCCCGGCAACCGCCCCGACGCCGCCGCGATACTCCACCGCGTCGTCACCCCCGCTCTGTCGGCCTGGTGGCGTGAGGAACCGCTGCGGTCCCTGGTGGCCGACGCCGAGGCGACTCCGCGGCCCGGCCCGGAACCGATACCGGCTCCTACCGTCCGGCTGCCGGGCCCGGCGACCCCCTCCCGGCGGTGGCGCGAGATGTCCCGCCGAGCCGCCCTCGCGGCGGGCGGCGCCGCCTTCGTCGGTCTGTTCGGTTACTCGGTGGTGCGGGGCGGTGGTGCCGGTGACCAGGAGGACGATCCGGACGCCTGGCAGGTGACCGGAGGAACGGCCGGCTCCGGCGTGGTCCGCTGGCGGTTGAGCCCCGGCGACGGCCGCGTGGACGCCCTGCTCGCCACCCCGGCCGGGCTCGTCCTGCACGGGATCGAGGGACCGGGCACCAGTGCCGGGGCGGTCCAGCTGCGTACCGCCTCGACGGGCGGCCTCCGCTGGGCGGCCGAGACCCACGGTGACGTACCGGACGACTGGGGTGTCACCGACGACGGGGTGCTCCTCGCGGGCGGCATCCGCCTCACCCCCACCGTCATCAGCACCGGCAAGTCCCTCGCCCAGGCGTCCGTGCCGGACGCCACCCAGCGGTGGTACGCGGTCGCCGGCACCGCCATGGTCCTCAGTGACATGTTCGTGCTGCGAGCCGTCTCGCTCACCTCGGGCACCGAACTCTGGCGCCGCAAAGAGCCCACCGACACGGAGTGGCGCCGTCCCGCCGTCGTCGGCGACGCAGTTCTGCTCACCGACGAGTTGGCCCGTCCGACCTGCGTGGACGCGAGGAACGGCGAAGAGCTGTGGACCTACCGGGAGCTGGGCAAGGGCGACACGGTGACGGCCGTGGGCGCCCTGCCGCCGGACCGGTTCGCCCTGCTCACCGAGAAGGGCGTGCTGCATGTCGTCGACGCCCGCAGCGGAGACCGTACGGTCGCCCGCGCGCTGAAGACCGACATCGCGCGCGGTGCCACGGCTCTCGCCCGCACCGGCACCGTCGGCCTCCTCCTGACCGGCTCCACCCTGCACGGCTTCGGCCTCGACGACGCCCGCCCGATCTGGAGCACGCCCGCGCTCGGCCTCGACGCCTGCTGGACCCGGCGCCCCGGTGGCGTCCACGTCCCCGTCGTCGCCGGCGGGCTGCTGCTGAACTGGAAGGACGGCCATACCCTCACCGCTCTCGATCCACGCACGGGCCGGTCCCGCGGCCGGGCGAGACAGTTCGAGGGCACCGGCCCCGCCCAGTGCCCACCCGCCGTCGCACCGGACGGCACCACGGTGTACGCGGCGGCGGGCCGCGCCTGCGCGGCACTGCGGACGACCGCGAAGGGCCTCACCGAGACACACACCCGCACAGCTCCCGCCCCCGTCACCGCCCTCACGGCCGATGCCCACGGCTGGTACGCCTGCGCGGGCCGCAAGACCGTGATGGCGGTCAACCGATGACCCGACCGGGACTCCGTTCACGACCGCCTACCCTTGTCGCATGAGCAGCAACGACCGGAGCCCGGCAGTGGACGTCAAGACCTACGAAGTGCGCACCTATGGGTGCCAGATGAACGTCCATGATTCCGAGCGATTGTCCGGCCTGCTCGAAAACGCCGGTTATGTGCGTGCCCCCAAGGATGCGGACGGAGACGCGGACGTCGTCGTCTTCAACACCTGCGCCGTGCGTGAGAACGCAGACAACCGGCTGTACGGCAACCTCGGCCGGCTCGCCCCGATGAAGACCAAGCGCCCCGGGATGCAGATCGCGGTGGGCGGCTGTCTCGCGCAGAAGGACCGCGACACCATCGTGAAGAAGGCGCCCTGGGTGGACGTCGTCTTCGGTACGCACAACATCGGCAAGCTGCCCGTCCTGCTCGAACGCGCGCGCGTGCAGGAAGAGGCGCAGGTCGAGATCGCCGAGTCGCTGGAGGCGTTCCCGTCGACGCTGCCTACCCGCCGCGAGAGCGCGTACGCGGCCTGGGTGTCGATCTCCGTCGGCTGCAACAACACCTGCACCTTCTGCATCGTCCCGGCCCTGCGCGGCAAGGAGAAGGACCGGCGCACCGGCGACATCCTCGCCGAGATCGAGGCGCTGGTCGGTGAGGGCGTCTCCGAGATCACCCTGCTCGGCCAGAACGTCAACGCGTACGGCTCCGACATCGGCGACCGCGAGGCCTTCGGCAAACTGCTGCGGGCCTGCGGGAAGATCGACGGCCTGGAGCGCGTGCGCTTCACCTCCCCGCACCCGCGCGACTTCACCGACGACGTCATCGCCGCCATGGCCGAGACACCGAACGTGATGCCGCAGCTCCACATGCCCATGCAGTCCGGCTCGGACACGATCCTCAAGGCGATGCGCCGCTCGTACCGCCAGGAGCGCTACCTGGGGATCATCGAGAAGGTGCGGGCCGCCATCCCGCACGCGGCGATCACCACCGACATCATCGTCGGCTTCCCCGGGGAGACCGAGGAGGACTTCGAGCAGACGATGCACGCGGTCCGCGAGGCGCGGTTCGCGCAGGCGTTCACCTTCCAGTACTCCAAGCGGCCCGGCACGCCCGCCGCCACCATGGAGAACCAGATCCCCAAGGAGGTCGTCCAGGCGCGTTACCTGCGTCTCGCCGCCCTCCAGGAGGAGATCTCCTGGGAGGAGAACAAGAAGCAGATCGGCCGCACCCTGGAGCTGATGGTCGCCGAGGGCGAGGGCCGCAAGGACGGCGCCACCCACCGCCTCTCCGGCCGCGCCCCCGACAACCGCTTGGTCCACTTCACCAAGCCGGACACCGGGGTACGCCCCGGGGACGTGGTCACGGTCGAGATCACGTACGCCGCCCCGCACCACCTCCTCGCGGAGGGCGCCGTCCTGAACGTGCGTCCCACGCGCGCGGGTGACGCCTGGGAGAAGCGCAACACCGCGGAGGCCGCGAAGCCGGCGGGCGTGATGCTCGGCCTGCCGAAGATCGGGGCGCCGGCTCCGCTGCCGGTGGCCACGGGGAGCGGCTGCGGCTGCGACTGACGTCCTGGCACAATGCGGACAGGGAAGGAGCATCACATGTTGCCGTACAGCGTTGCGTTCACCGAACAGGCCGCCAAAGTGCGCGACAGCCTGACCGCCGACAGGCGTGACCTGCTGGAGCGTGGCCTGGCCATACTGGCGACCGACCCGCGGCACAAGCTCTCCCATTCCGTCCTCGGCGACGAGTCCACCCGTGGACTCGCCCTGTCGCGCAATCTCTTCATCGAGTACGTGATCAGTGAGGGCAAACTCGTGGTGCTCGTGCTCACGGTCATCGACCTGACGGACGTGCTCTTCGAGGAATGACACCGGGCCGTCCTCCGGGGTTACCCTCCCGATCATGCTTGTCGTCGCCGCCATCTGCCCCTGTCCGCCCCTCCTCGTGCCCGAGGTGGCCGCGGGCGCCGCTCCCGAGCTGGACGCCGCCCGCACCGCCTGTACGGACGCGCTGGGCCTCCTCGCGGCCTCCCGTCCCGACCGCCTGCTGGTCGTCGGGCCGGCGGGGGAGAGCGGGCGCGGACCGCACCCGGAGGGCACCCGCGGCTCGTTCCGCGGCTTCGGCGTGGACGTCGACGTACGCCTGGGCACCGGAGGCGCAGAGGCGCAAGGGGAGCTGCCGTCGTCGCTCGCCGTCGCCGCCTGGCTGTTGGAGCGCACCGGCTGGTCCGTGGCGCCCGTCGAAGGCCTGGGCGTGGGCGAACCGCTCGCGCCCGAGCGATGCTTCGAGGCCGGCCGGGACATCGGCGGGCGGCCGGAGCGGCTGGCCCTGCTGGTGATGGGCGACGCCAGCGCCTGCCGCACGCTCAAGGCGCCGGGCTATCTGGACGAGCGGGCCGCCGGGTTCGACGAGGAGGTCGGACGGGCGCTGGGCACGGCGGACGTGGCGGCGCTGAAGACGCTGGACGCGGAACTGGCGTACGAACTGAAGTGTTCGGGCCGCGCCCCCTGGCAGGTCCTCGCGGGCGCGGCCGAGGACGCCGGCCTCGCGGGCGCGCTGCTGTACGAGGACGCGCCGTACGGCGTGGGGTACGTGGTCGCGGCCTGGTCGTAGAGGGCGTACGGACGCGGCGGACGGCCGGGAGCGTCTGCTCCGCGGCCGTCCGCCGATGTGGTGCGGTGGTGCTGTTGGTGCCGGTCAGGAAGCCGGCGGTGGCGCGTCCGGGGGCGGCGTGAACGTGTCGTCCCGGGTGGTGTCACCGTCCTTGTGCGCGATGCGGTCCACGGCGCCCTTCGCCTTGTCGGTGCCCGTATGGATCTTGTCGCTGTACTTGCCCTTGGTCTTGTCGTCGACCACCTTCGCGGCCTTGTCGAGACCCCGTTCGATCTTGCCCCCGTGCTGCTGCGCGAGGTCGGAGATCTTGTCCTTGGCCGGGGCGAGCTTCGCCTTCAAACTGTCCAGCAGACCCATGGTTCACCTTCCCTCGCGGGCAGTCACTTGCGGGCGCCCTCACCGGCCTCGCTGTCGGCGGCCTCCTCGGCGGACTGCTGCTTGGGGATCTCGACGCCCTCGGTGGCGGCCACGGCCACGGCTTCCGGCTTCTCCGCCGTACTCTCCGTCCCGGCACCGCTGCCGGCCTCGGGCGACCCCGTCGCCGCTTCCGTCTCCTCCGCCGCGGACTCGTCCGTCACTGCGACGGACTGCTCCTCGGCGGCCGACGCCTCCTCCGCGGTCTTCGACCGTCCAAGAAACCGTGCAAAAACGCCCATATCCACTCCATACGTTACTCGTGCGGGCGAAATCCCGCGTCGCCCGGTGCGTCCGTTTGCGTCGCCCCCGTCACCGCCTCCCGAATCCGGCGGCGCGAACCTCGCAACTGGCAACGACCCCGGACACCCACCGTCACGTAACTCGTTCGAGGAGGGGTCCCGGGTTTGGGAGACTGGGGCAGTGAGCAGCACACCCCCCTCCCCCCGAGTCATCGCCGTCGTCGGCCCCACCGCGGCCGGAAAGTCCGATCTGGGCGTCTTCCTGGCCCAGCGTCTCGGCGGGGAGGTCGTCAACGCCGACTCGATGCAGCTCTACCGAGGGATGGACATCGGTACCGCCAAGCTGACGCCCGAGGAGCGCGGAGGCGTCCCGCACCACCTCCTGGACATCTGGGACGTGACCGTCGCGGCCAGCGTCGCCGAGTACCAGCGCCTCGCGCGCGAGCGGATCGACGCACTGCTCGCCGAGGGACGCTGGCCGATCCTGGTCGGCGGCTCCGGTCTGTACGTCCGTGGAGCCGTCGACAACCTGGAGTTCCCCGGCACCGATCCCGAGGTCAGGGCCCGCCTGGAGGAGGAGCTGGCCCTGCGCGGCTCCGGCGCCCTGCACGCCCGGCTGGCCGCCGCCGACCCCGAGGCCGCGCTCGCGATCCTGCCCAGCAACGGCCGCCGTATCGTCCGGGCCCTGGAGGTCATCGAGATCACCGGCAAGCCCTTCACTGCCAACCTTCCGGGCCACGACTCCGTGTACGACACCGTCCAGATCGGCGTCGACGTGTCCCGCCCCGAGCTGGACGAGCGCATCGCGCGCCGCGTCGACCGGATGTGGGCGGCGGGGCTCGTGGAGGAGGTACGCGCGCTGGAGGCGCACGGCCTGCGCCAGGGGCTCACGGCATCGCGCGCGCTGGGCTACCAGCAGGTGCTCGCGGCGCTCGCGGGGGAGTACGGCGAGGGCGACGCGCGTGCGGAGACCGTACGCGCCACCAAACGCTTCGCGCGCCGTCAGGATTCATGGTTCAGACGCGATCCCCGGGTGCACTGGCTCAGTGGGGCTGCGGCGGATCTCACAGAACTTCCGCGCCTCGCACTGGCGTTGCTCGAACGACCGGTCACAGCCTGATCACGTCATGGCATCGGGACGCTCCGGCCGTCATCCAGGCCTCCGGCGCCGTGCCATCATCGAGCTTCGATCGACCAAGTGGAGTCCGAGTTGGGAGGGCGCGTGGCGATGGAGGCCGGCCCTCGCGACACCGCACAAGGCGCGGGACACGTCACCGGTGACGGTGGCGAAACGGAACAGGGCGAGGACCGTCTGAGCCCGGACGGGCCCGACGACACCCAGGGCGGCGTGACCGCCGACGGACCCGAACCGGACGAGATGTTCCTCGGGCCCGAGGTCGAGGTCGAGCTGCGCCCGCAGCGCCGACTGCGCATCTGGCAGCTCGCCCCGATCGTGGTCCTGGCTGCGCTCGGCTCCCTGATGTTCGCCTTCCCGCTGGCGTTCGACTTCGGCGACAGTGGAGCGGTCATCGCCATGCTGGGGCTGCTCATCTGCTCCTGCGCGGCGGGCTGGGGCATGATGGCCGCCCGCCGGGTGGGCTACACGGCACCCGGGCTGGGTGACGGCCGCCGGCGGGACTGGCGGGTCGTGCTGGCGTACGTCGTGATGGTGTCCGTCGTGATCGTGCTCGCCGTGTGGCGAGTGGCCCGGTTGCGCTAGCAGTTCGGCTGCGGCGCCGTCGTGGCTTGTCGCGCCCGCGCGGCGGAGCCGCATATCGGCACAGTCCCGCGCCCCTTTGGGGCGCTCCTACGCCGTACGATCGAGGGATGAGCACGCGCATCGCCTTCCTCAAGGGTCATGGGACCGAGAACGACTTCGTGATCGTCCCCGACCCCGAGAACCTCATCGACCTCTCCCCGGCCGCCGTCGCCGCCCTGTGCGACCGGCGTGCGGGCATCGGGGGTGACGGGCTGCTGCACGTCGTGCGGTCCGCCGCGCATCCTGAGGCCAGGGGCATGGCGGGCGAGGCGGAGTGGTTCATGGACTACCGCAACGGCGACGGCTCGATCGCCGAGATGTGCGGCAACGGGGTGCGGGTCTTCGCGCGCTATCTGCAGCGGGCCGGACATGTCACCGAAGGGGACATCGCCATCGCGACGCGCGGGGGAGTGAAGAGCGTGCACCTCGCCAAGGAGGGCGACGTCACCGTCGGTATGGGCAAGGCCCTCCTCCTCGAAGGGGAGGTCACTGTACGGGTGGGGGAGCACGCCTGGCCCGCGCGGAACGTCAACATGGGCAACCCGCACGCGGTCGCCTTCGTGGACGATCTCGCGCACGCGGGGAACCTGTTCACCGCGCCGCCGTTCAGCCCCGCCTCCGTCTACCCGGACGGGGTCAACGTCGAGTTCGTGGTCGACCGCGGCCCGCGTCATGTCGCGTTCCGCGTGCACGAGCGTGGGGCCGGTGAGACCCGCTCGTGCGGCACGGGCGCGTGTGCCGTCGCCGTGGCCGCCGCTCGGCGCGACGGCGCGGACCCGGCCGTGACCGGGACTCCGGTGACGTACACCGTCGATGTGCCCGGCGGGCGCCTGGTGATCACCGAGCGGGCCGACGGCGAGATCGAGATGACCGGTCCCGCGGTGATCGTCGCCGAGGGCGAGATCGATGCGGAGTGGCTGGAAACTGCGGTGAAGTGAAGCGGGTGACGGTCGGTCATTGCAGCCCATGGGTCCTGTGAGCCATGGAACCGTAGTTCTCTTGCCCTGCGCGGCTCGGAAACGACGTCGATCACAGGTCGGGTGGCTCGAATGCACAGGCCCTCGAACCGTCGCTCGAATGGGTGATCCGTTTCACGCTCGACGAGAGGTGGTCAGTCGCGCGTGGTGGGCTCGGTAGCATCAAGCACCGGCCCGGACGGGGGAACAACGTCATCCCCTGAGCCGCCGTCCGCCATGGGGCATCCCGTCCGCCGGTCCAGGTAGCCGGAGGTGCCCATGAGTGCGGAGGCCACGAATCCCGCGAGCCCAGGTGCTGTGACGTCCTCGCCCAAGCTCGCGGTCTCGCTGGAGCAAGGGGGGACTCCCGCGCCCCGCCGACGGGCCCGCCCCCGGATCGACCTGCGTCGGCTGGGCAGAGCGGCCTTCCTCGGCTCCGCCACCCGTGACCGGCTGCCCGACGCCATCGGCCACGTCGCCGAGGCGCACCGCGCCCACCACCCCGACGCCGACCTGGATCCGCTGCGCCGGGCCTACGTCCTGGCCGAGTCCTCGCACCGCGGCCAGATGCGCAAGAGCGGCGAGCCGTACATCACGCACCCGCTCGCCGTGACGCTGATCCTCGCCGAACTCGGCGCGGAGACCACGACCTTGACGGCGTCTCTGCTCCACGACACCGTCGAGGACACCGATGTGACGCTGGATCAGGTCGGCGAGGAGTTCGGCGCCGAGGTCCGCTTCATCGTCGACGGTGTGACGAAGCTGGAGAAGGTCGACTACGGCGCCGCCGCCGAGCCCGAGACCTTCCGCAAGATGCTCGTCGCCACCGGGAACGACGTCCGCGTGATGTCGATCAAACTCGCCGACCGGCTGCACAACATGCGCACCCTGGGCGTGATGCGCCCCGAGAAGCAGGAACGCATCGCCAAGGTCACCCGGGACGTGCTCATCCCGCTCGCCGAACGGCTCGGCGTCCAGGCGCTCAAGACCGAACTGGAAGACCTCGTCTTCGCGATCCTGCACCCCGAGGAGTACCAGCACACCCGGGAGCTGATCGTCAACAACGCCTCCCGCGCGGACGACCCGCTCGCCGAGATCGCCGACGAGGTGCGCGCGGTACTGCGCGATTCGGGAATCCAGGCCGAAGTCCTCATCCGGCCACGGCACTTCGTGTCCCTGCACCGGACGGCGCGCAAACGCGGCACACTGCGCGGCTCCGACTTCGGACGGGTCCTGGTGCTCGTCAACGAGGACGCCGACTGCTACGGCGTACTGGGCGAGCTGCACACGTGCATGACGCCCGTGGTCTCGGAGTTCAAGGACTTCATCGCCGTCCCCAAGTTCAACCTGTACCAGTCGCTGCACACGGCCGTCGCCCGCAAGGACGGTCAGGTCGCCGAAGTCCTCATCCGTACGCACCAGATGCACAAGGCCGCCGAGGCCGGCGTGATCGCGCTCGGCAATCCCTACGCTCCTCCTTCGGAGGAGCAGACCGACGGCGACGGGGCGCGGGCCGACCTCGCAGGCGACGGCGAGCGCATCGACCCCACCAGGCCCGGCTGGCTCTCCAGGCTGCTCGACTGGCAGGAGGCCGCGCCCGACCCCGACACCTTCTGGTCCACCCTGCGCGAGGACCTCGCCCAGGACCGCGAGATCACCGTCTTCCGGGCCGACGGGGGCTCGCTCGGGCTCCCCGAGGGCGCGAGCTGCGTGGACGCGGCCTACGCGCAGTACGGCGAGGACGCGCACGCCTGTATCGGCGCCCGGGTCAACGGCCGGCTGGCGACGCTGAGCACGGTTCTGCGGGACGGCGACACGGTCCAGCTCCTCATGGGGCAGGACCCGGCCTCCGAACCCTCCAGGGAGTGGCTGGAGCACGCGCACACCCCCGTCGCCAGGATCGCCATCCAGCGCTGGCTCGCCGCCCATCCGACACACGACGAACCGACGGACGGTCCGGAGACCTCCGGCGACCTCCCGGAGGCCGAGGAGACCCCCGCGGAGCCCGCCCGTGAGGCCGCCGGCGCCCGTCCCGCCCAGGACGGCTCCGCCACCTCCCCTGCCGCCGCGACAGCCGTCGTCGACCAGCCCGGCGCGACCGTACGCCTCGCCGGCTGCTGTACGCCCGTACCGCCCGACGAGGTCACCGGCTTCGCCGTACGCGGGGGAGTGGTGACCGTCCACCGCGTGGAGTGCGCCGGGGTGGCGCGCATGAAGAGCACGGGGCGCGCGGAGGTCGGTGTGCACTGGGGGGACACCACCGAGGCCCGGGTCACCCTGGTCGCCGAATCGTTCGGGCGGCCCCATCTGCTCGCCGACCTCACCGAGGCCATCGCCCTGGAGGGCGTCGCGATCGTCTCGGCGACCGTCGAACCCCCCAGCCAGCAGCGCGTACGCCACACCTACACGCTCCAACTCCCGGACGCGGCGCACCTTCCCGCCCTCATGCGGGCCATGCGCAATGTGCCGGGCGTGTACGACGTGAGCCGGGCGCAGCATCACGTGGCGGTTCCCTGAGGTACCCGTTCGGGTGGGACCGTCGCGAGTCGCCGTCGTCCGGCGGGCGGTCGCTGGTAGCCGTGGTGCATGCTGCTCAACCCCCGTACCTGGTTCACGTCGGCGCTGCTCGCCTCCGCCGTCTCCGTCTGCCTCGTCGCCGCGAGTGCCCCCGCGGCACCCTTGGGCGTCGGCGACCGCCTCTTCCCGCACCTGGGCAACCCCGGGTACGACGTGGCGTCGTACGACCTGGCCTTCAGCTACCCCGGAACCAACAGCAAGCCGCTGTCCGCCGTCACGACCATCGACGCCTGGACGACCACCCCGCTCGAACAGGTCAACCTCGACTTCTCCCACGGGAAGGTCGAGGCGGTCGAGGTCGACGGTGAACCCGCGTCGTTCACCAGTGCGGGCGAGGACCTGGTGGTGACTCCCCGGGCGGCGCTGCCCGCCGGGAGCTGGATGCGGATCACCGTGCGGCACACCAGTGATCCCGTGTCCGCGCCCGACCGGGACGGGGGCTGGGTCCGCACCAAGGACGGGCTCGCGATGGCCAACCAGGCCGATGTCGCGCACCTGGTGTTCCCGTGCAACGACCACCCCTCCGACAAGGCGATGTTCACCATCAGGGTCACCGCTCCGAACGGCTACACGGCGGTCGCCAACGGGCTGCCCGCAGGCGTCGACCGGGTCGGCAAGGCGACGACCTGGACGTATCGCACCCAGCACCCCATGGCCACCGAACTGGCCCAGGTGTCCATCGGCCGCTCCACCGTGCTGCACCGCACCGGGCCGCACGGTCTGCCCGTACGCGATGTCGTGCCCACCAAGGACCGGGTGCTCCTGGAGCGGTGGCTGAAGAAGACGCCCGCGCAGATCGAGTGGATGGAGAGCAAGGCCGGCCGCTACCCGTTCGAGACGTACGGGGTGCTCATCGCCGAGGCGTCGACCGGCTTCGAGCTGGAGACACAGACCCTCTCTCTCTTCGAGAGAGACCTGTTCACCGAGCCTGCCTTCCCCGAGTGGTACGTCGACTCGATCATGGTGCACGAACTGGCCCACCAGTGGTTCGGCGACAGTGTCAGCCCGCGCACCTGGTCCGACCTGTGGCTCAACGAAGGACACGCCACCTGGTACGAGGCCCTGTACGCGGAGGAGAAGGCGGGCCGGAAGCTGGCGGACCGCATGAAGGCGGCCTACGGCTCCTCCGACCGCTGGCGCGCCGCCGGCGGGCCGCCCGCCGCCCCCAAGGCGCCCAAGCCCGGCCAGAAGATCGGCATCTTCCGCCCGAACGTCTACGACGGCGCCGCCCTCGCCCTCTACGCCCTGCGCCAGGAGATCGGCCGCCCCGCGTTCGAGCGCGTCGAGGAGGCATGGGTCGGCCTCCACAAGGACGGCATCGCGGGCACCGCCGACTTCGAGCGCCTCGCCTCCGACATCGCCGGGCGGGACCTGGGCGCGTTCTTCCAGGCCTGGCTGTACGCCGAGAAAACGCCGCCGATGCCCGGCCACCCGGACTGGAAGTCCGTCGCGCCCGCGACATAGCCCGCGAAATAACACCGTGACGAGACGGGGCGTGCCGTGCGACCATCGTCGGGTCGGCGGCGCTGCCCCCGGCCTCACGGGACGGGTTCCGGGAATCTCCCGGGACGCTCGTGCGTTGTGAGCAGTGACGACGCGCAATCCGTCGCCGCAACCGAATCCCCAACGACGTAAGGACCCAATGACCTCCTCTTCTTCCCCTTCCCAGGACACTGAGCGCTTCGCGCACACCTACCCCGAAGGTCTTCGGGCCGATGCCCTGATGGAAGAGGACGTCGCCTGGAGCCACGAGATCGACGGAGACCGGGACGGCGACCAGTTCGACCGCTCCGAGCGCGCGGCCCTGCGCCGCGTGGCAGGCCTCTCCACCGAACTCGAGGACGTCACCGAGGTCGAGTACCGCCAGCTCCGTCTGGAGCGGGTCGTGCTCGTCGGTGTGTGGACTACGGGAACCATCAAGGACGCGGACAACTCCCTCGCCGAACTGGCCGCCCTCGCGGAGACCGCGGGCGCGCTCGTGCTCGACGGCGTCGTCCAGCGCCGCGACAAGCCCGACGCGGCCACCTACATCGGCTCCGGCAAGGCCAACGAGCTGCGGGACATCGTCATCGAGACGGGCGCCGACACCGTCATCTGCGACGGTGAGCTGAGCCCGGGCCAACTGATCCACCTCGAAGACGTCGTCAAGGTCAAGGTCATCGACCGTACGGCCCTGATCCTCGACATCTTCGCCCAGCACGCCAAGTCCCGAGAGGGCAAGGCGCAGGTCGCGCTCGCGCAGATGCAGTACATGCTGCCGAGGCTGCGAGGCTGGGGTCAGTCGCTGTCCCGTCAGATGGGCGGCGGCAAGGGCGGCGGGCTCGCCACCCGTGGTCCCGGTGAGACCAAGATCGAGACGGACCGGCGCCGGATCCGCGAGAAGATGGCGAAGATGCGCCGGGAGATCGCGGAGATGAAGACCGGCCGCGACATCCAGCGTCAGGTGCGCCGGCGCAACAAGGTGCCCTCGGTCGCCATCGCCGGCTACACCAACGCGGGCAAGTCCTCGCTGCTCAACCGCCTCACGGGCGCGGGCGTGCTGGTCGAGAACTCCCTGTTCGCGACCCTCGACCCGACCGTGCGCCGGACCGAGACCCCTGGCGGGCGCCTCTACACACTGGCCGACACCGTCGGTTTCGTACGGCACCTGCCGCACCACCTCGTCGAGGCGTTCCGCTCCACGATGGAGGAGGTCGGCGATTCCGACCTGATCCTGCACGTGGTCGACGGCTCGCATCCGGCGCCGGAGGAGCAGTTGGCCGCCGTGCGCGAGGTGATCAGGGACGTCGGTGCCACCGGCGTACCCGAGATCGTCGTGATCAACAAGGCGGACGCGGCGGACCCGTTGATGCTTCAGCGGCTGATGCGGATGGAGACGCGTTCGATCGCGGTGTCCGCCCGTACCGGTCAGGGCATCGACGAACTGCTCGCGCTGATCGACAACGAGTTGCCCCGGCCCTCGGTCGAGATCGAGGCGCTCGTGCCGTACACGCACGGCGGGCTGGTCGCCCGTGCCCACACCGAGGGCGAGGTGATCTCCGAGGAGCACACCGGGGAGGGCACGTTGCTCAAGGCGCGGGTGCATGAGGAATTGGCGGCGGATCTGTCGCCGTATGTTCCGGCGGCTGCGGTGCTTTAGGCTCCGCCGGGCGGGTGCGTTGTCGTCTGCGGGTGCGTGGGGGTTGTTCGCGCAGTTCCCCGCGCCCCTGGAAAGGCCCCCCATGCCTACGGCATGGGGGGCCTTTCGTCATGTCACTGGTCGGCGAACTTCGCGCTCACCTCGTCGTACACGCCCTTTGCCACCTTGCCCAGCCTTGGGCCTGCCAGCCAGCCTGAGCTGACTGGGCCGATCGAGGTGTTGGAGATCAGGGCCGGGTTGCCGTCCGCGCCTGTGGTGACCCAGCCGCCGCCGGAGGAACCGCCGGTCATGGTGCAGCCGATCCGGTACATCGTCGGGTCCGCCTCGACGATCGACAGTCGGCCCGGCCGGTCCTCGCACTGGTACATCGTCTCGCCGTCGAAGGGCTCCGCCGCCGGATACCCGGTCGCCGTGATGCTCTCCACCTGCGTGACGGCGGGCGCGTCGAAGTCCACCGGAAGGGCCGAACCGACCGTCTCCTCCAGCGACTTGCCGCTGCCGCCCTTCTCCGGGGTCACATGGATGACCGCGAAGTCGTACGGTGCCCCGTCCCCGCCCGTCGCACCCCCTTGCTCGATCCACTGGTCCGAGGTCTGCGCCCATTCACCCCACCAGACGCCGTAGGGAGCGATCTCCGCGCGCGGGGCGTTCTCCACCTCGGCGCTCGACCTGGCCGCGTTGTTGTACGACGGCACGAAGGCGATGTTGCGGTACCAGCCGCCGTTCTTGCCGGCGTGCACGCAGTGGCCCGCCGTCCAGACGAGGTTCGACTTCCCGGGGTGGGCGGGGTCCTCGACGACGGTCGCCGAGCAGACCATCGTGCCCTCGGGCCCGTCGAAGAACACCTTGCCCGCCTCTGGCGCGTTGGCGTGGTAGGCGGGCGGTACGGCCTTCGCGGCCACGGCCTTCGGCGTCGGGTCGGTGACGCCCTGGTCGCCCGCGAGGTCGGTCTCGTCGACGCTCTTCTCCGGGTCGTCGGCCTCGCGCATGCGGTCCGTGTCCCAGAGGCCCTCGATGATGGGGTTGACGTAGTCCTCGGCCTCGCGCAGCCAGTCGTCCTTGTCCCAGTTCTTCCAGGCGCCGTTCTTCCACTTGTCGATGTCGATCCCGTGCTCTTTGAGCTTGTCCTTGAGCCCGTCCGGGATCGTGATCTTCCCGGCCCCGTCGTCAGCGGCGGAGGCGGAGGACTGTCCGCCCGCGTCGGAGTCGCCGGAGTCGGATCCGCAGGCGGTGGCGGTGAGCGCGAGCGCCACCGCGAGGCCGACGGCGGCCGGCACGGGGGAGGCTCCGCGACGCGCGCCCCTCCCACGGCGGCCGACGAAGGGCGGGCGTATGGGTCGCATGATCTGTCTCCCCCTGGCGTGGTCGGACCGTGTGCTGTCCCTGCACGGCATCACACACTATGCGGTCCCTGTGGGGGCCATCCGATGGAACGGCAACTGTTTCGCTACAGGCGGTCCGGGCTGCCAAACGTCCGGCTTGGCGCCGATGTGACGCCTTGTCACAGCTGCTTCCGGAGTGCCGGGGGAGCCGCGCCGCACCGGCAACTGTTCCGTCCCGGCAAGGATCTTGAGGTGACCCGTGACTCCTGTGGCACGGCGGGTGTTGGTAACGGGAGGAGTGTCTCGGTGAGTTGGCGGCCGCCGGGGCGGCAGAGCAGTGGAGCAGCGGGGAGTTGGGGCGTTGGGGCTACGGGAGTCCATGGAGACGGGGGAGCGCACAGGGGCACGGGAATCCCGGGCGCCGGTGGAAGCCGACGTGGATGTCGAAGTGTGCGCCGGCGCGCGCGGGGCGCACGAGGGGATTCTGCGGCGCCAGTCGGCGCGTGAATCGTCGGCACGCACCTATGCGCGCGCCCTCCCGATCGTCCCCGTACGGGCACGCGGGCTGACGATCGAGGGCGCCGACGGCCGCCGCTACCTCGACTGCCTCTCGGGTGCGGGGACCCTGGCCCTCGGGCACAACCACCCCGTCGTGCTGGAGGCGATCCGCAAGGTGCTCGACTCGGGGGCGCCGCTGCACGTCCTCGATCTGGCGACCCCCGTCAAGGACGCCTTCATCACGGAGCTGTTCCGCACGCTGCCGCCCGGACTCGCCGACCACGCGCGCGTGCAGTTCTGCGGACCGGCCGGGACGGACGCGGTGGAGGCCGCCTTCAAGCTCGTACGCGCCGCGACCGGCCGCACCGGCATGCTCGCCTTCACCGGCGCCTACCACGGCATGACCGCCGGTTCGCTGGACGCCTCCGGCCACGCGGCCGACGTACGCGTCGCCCGGCTGCCCTTCCCCCAGGACTACCGCTGCCCCTTCGGGATGGGTGGCGACCGGGGCGCCGAACTCGCCGCCCGCTGGACCGAGTCCGTCCTCGACGACACCAAGTCGGGCGTGCCCCTGCCCGCCGGGATGATCCTCGAACCCGTCCAGGGCGAGGGCGGGGTGATTCCCGCGCCGGACGCCTGGATGCGGCGTATGCGACGGATCACCGAGGACCGCTCGATCCCGCTGATCGCCGACGAGATCCAGACGGGAGTCGGCCGCACCGGCGCCTTCTGGGCGGTGGAGCACAGCGGGGTCACGCCTGACGTGATGGTGCTGTCCAAGGCCATCGGCGGCAGCCTGCCACTGGCCGTCGTGGTCTACCGCGACGACCTCGACGTCTGGGAACCCGGCGCCCACGCGGGCACGTTCCGCGGCAACCAGCTCGCCATGGCAGCGGGCACGGCCACTCTGACGTACGTCCGCGAACACGGCCTCGCCGAACGCGCGGCCACCCTGGGCCCCCGGATCCTCGCCCAACTCCGGAAGCTGGCAGCGGAGTTCCCGATCATCGGCGATGTACGCGGCCGGGGACTGATGATCGGGGTCGAACTGGTCGGGCCGGGGGAGGAGAGGCACGCGCTGGCCACTGGTCACCCAGGTGCCGATCCGGAGGTGTTTCCCCGCCCCGCCGGAGGAGGTCCGCGCCCCGCAGCGCCCCAACTGGCCGCCGCCGTACAGCGGGAGTGCCTGCGCCGGGGGCTGATCGTCGAACTCGGCGGGCGTCAGGCGAGCGTCGTCCGTCTGCTGCCGCCGCTGACCATCAGCGACGAGCAGGCCGACGCGGTACTCGACCGACTGGCCGACGCCGTGGCGGCGGTGGCGCGCGGCCACACCGAAGGACGCCCCGTCGACACCCACTCCGAGCGAGCGGGGTAGCCAGGCCCGACGCCCGCTCGTACCGCCCCTCCCTGCACGTGTACTCGACCAACCCCCACGAGGAACCGTCTTGAACAGCACCCCCGTACCCGAAGGCCGTTCCCACCCGACCCCCGCGAGGGACACGGTGCCCCGGCAGAAGGCCGCCGCCGGGAGCGCCCAGTGGGCGCGCGGTGCCACGGCCGACCTCCTGGAGCACCTCGACCCCCACACCGCGGCCCAGGCCGCCGCCACCGAGAACCTGCTGCGCTGCTGGGTACGGGAGAACAACCTCACCGCCCCCACCGACGGCACCCTCCGCATCCCCCTTCCCACCAGCGGCACCGCCCTGTTGGCCCCGGTCCACTACTGGTCCCCGACCGGCTGGCACCGCTTCGGCCTCCCCCACCTGGCCGACGCCCCCGCAGGAGCCCCGGCCGCCGACGCGGTCACCGTCGCGACACTGCTCGCGAGAGAGGCGTACGACGGCCCGAAGGCGGCGGGGACGGACAGCGGTCCGGGAAGCGATGCCGCCCCCTCTCGCGCACCCTCTCCCGCCCCCTCCGTCCTGCCCCCCGACGCCGTCGACCTGGTCGCACGTGTCGCCGACTCGGTCCGCCGTACCGCCACCTTCATCAGCGACCGGCGGGCTCAGCCGGCCGACGGGCCCGATCTCTTCCTCGCCGCCGAACAGGCGCTGCTGCTCGGCCACCCGCTGCATCCGACCCCGAAGAGCCGCGAAGGGCTCGCCGAGGCCGAAGCCCGGCTCTACTCACCGGAGTTGCGCGGCTCCTTCCCGCTGCACTGGCTTGCGGTGGCCCCATCTGTACTCGCCACGGACTCCGCCTGGACCGAGCGCGGGCGGCCCATCCGCGCCGAGCAGCTCACCGCACAGCTCATCGGGGCCGCACTGCCGCTCCCGCTGCCCGACGGCTACGCGGCCCTGCCCCTGCATCCCTGGCAGGTCCGCGAGACCCGGCACCGCCCGCAGACCGCGGCCCTGTTCGAGGCCGGTCTGCTGCGCGACCTCTGCGCTCATGGCTCCCCCTGGTACCCCACCTCGTCCGTACGCACCGTCCATCGTTCGGGCGCTCCCGCGATGCTGAAGCTCTCGCTGGGGCTGCGCATCACCAACTCCCGGCGCGAGAACCTCCGCAAGGAACTCCACCGGGGCGTCGAAGTGCACCGGCTGCTGCGCGGCGGGCTGGCCAAGCAGTGGCAGTCCGCGCACCCGGGCTTCGACATCGTCCGCGACCCGGCATGGCTCGCCGTCGACGACCCGGACGGCAGCCCCGTCACCGGCCTCGACGTGGTGATCCGGCACAACCCGTTCCACCCGGCGGACGACGTGGCCTGCATCGCGGGACTGGTCTCGCCCCGGCCGCATGCCCACCTGGAGGACCCGGCCCCGCGGTCCCGGCTCGCCGCCGTCATCACGCGGCTCGCCGGACGAACCGGCCGTCCGCGCGGTGCCGTCGCCACCGAGTGGTTCCTGCGCTACCTGGAGCAGGTCGTCCGGCCCGTGCTCTGGCTGGACAGCGAGGCCGGGATCGCCCTGGAGGCCCACCAGCAGAACACCCTGCTCCTGCTGGACGGCGACGGCTGGCCCAGGGGAGGCCGCTACCGCGACAATCAGGGGTACTACTTCCGCGAGTCCCGGCGCGCCGAACTCGACTCCCGGCTGCCGGGCATCGGCGAACAGAGCGACACCTTCGTCACCGACGAGGTCACCGACGAACGCTTCGCCTACTACCTCGGCATCAACAACGTCCTCGGCCTCATCGGCGCGTTCGGCTCCCAGCGCCTCGCCGACGAACAGCTGCTGCTCGCCGCCTTCCGGCGCTTCCTCGGCGACATCGCCTCGGGTCCCGCCCGGCTGCGTACGTCCCTGCCCGGCCGGCTGCTGGACTCACCCGTCCTGCGCTGCAAGGCCAACCTGCTCACCCGGCTGCACGGACTCGACGAACTGGTCGGCCCGGTCGACACGCAGTCCGTCTACGTGACCATCGCCAACCCCCTGCATTCCTGACGCCCCCGACACCGAAAACCCCTTTTCACCCCTGAGGAACACGCCACACCCCATCTCTTGAGAGGAGCGTCCCGTGCCCCCTGCCGACGCCCGTACCGCCCCGCCCGCCGCCTTCCGCACCGGGGGCGACAGCGAGGACACGCTGGAGCTGCGCCTGCCCGACGAGTTCGTCGCGATGTACGCCGACGATCTCCTCGATCGCATCGGGGACTGGGGGTCGAGCCTTACGCCCGCGGGCTCGTTCCAGCTCGTTCCCGTCGAGGTCGAGCGCGATCTCCCGTTGATCGGCCGCTGGATAAACGACCCCACCGTGGCCACCTTCTGGGATCTCGCCGGCACCGAGTGCGTGACCGAGGCCCATCTGCGGTCCCAGCTCGACGGGGACGGACGCAGCGTCCCCTGTCTCGGCGTGCTGGAGGGCACTCCGATGAGCTACTGGGAGATCTACCGGGCCGACCTCGACCCACTGGCCCTGCACTACCCCGCCCGTCCGCACGACACGGGGGTGCACCTCCTGCTCGGCGGTGTCGCCGATCGCGGGCGCGGGCTGGGCAGCATCCTGCTCAGAGCCGTCGCCGATCTCGTACTCGACCATCGCCCTGCCTGCGCACGCGTCGTCGCGGAACCCGACCTGCGCAACACCCCCTCCGTGTCGGCCTTTCTCACCGCCGGATTCCGGTTCTCCGCCGAGCTGGACCTGCCCGCGAAGAGGGCCGCACTCATGGTCCGGGACCGAGGCGTGCGCGATGCGTTGTAGCGCCGTCGCTTCTCCCGCCTTGATCACCCGATTGTCAGTGCCGCCCCGTAGGGTGGTCGGGCTATGACGAAGCCCTCACTCCCTGAACTCCTGCATGCTGCCGTCACCGCTGTCGGCGGTACGGAGCGCCCCGGCCAGGTGACCATGGCCGAATCCGTCGCGGAGGCGATCGACGACGGATCCCATCTGCTGGTGCAGGCAGGCACCGGCACCGGAAAGTCGCTCGGCTACCTCGTGCCCGCGCTCGCACACGGGGAGCGAGTCGTCGTCGCGACGGCGACCCTCGCCCTGCAGCGCCAGCTCGTGGAGCGCGACCTGCCGCGCACGGTCGACGCACTGCATCCCGTGCTGCGCCGCCGCCCCGAGTTCGCGATGCTCAAGGGGAGATCGAACTACCTGTGCCTGCACCGCCTCCACGAAGGCGTGCCGCAGGAGGAGGACGAGGGCCTCTTCGACCAGTTCGAGGCGGCGGCGCCCACCAGCAAGCTGGGCCAGGACCTGCTGCGCCTGCGCGAGTGGTCCGACGAGACCGAGACCGGCGACCGCGACGGCCTCACCCCCGGAGTCTCCGACCGGGCCTGGGCACAGGTCTCCGTCTCCTCCCGCGAGTGCCTGGGCGCCACGAAGTGCGCGTACGGAGCCGAGTGCTTCGCCGAGATGGCCAGGGAGCGGGCCAAGCTCGCAGAGGTGATCGTTACGAACCATGCGCTGCTCGCGATCGACGCCATCGAGGGCGCGCCCGTCCTCCCGCAGCACGAGGTGCTGATCGTCGACGAGGCGCACGAACTGGTCTCCCGGGTCACCGGAGTGGCCACCGGCGAACTCACTCCCGGCCAGGTCAACCGTGCCGTGCGCCGCGCGGCGAAGCTCGTCAACGAGAAGGCCGCCGACCAGCTCCAGACCGCGGCCGAGGGCTTCGAGCGGGTGATGGAGCTGGCCCTGCCGGGCCGCTTGGAGGAGGTCCCGGAAGATCTCGGGTACGCCCTGATGGCGCTGCGGGACGCCGCCCGCACGGTGATCTCCGGGATCGGCGCGACCCGCGACAAGTCGGTCCAGGACGAGGACGCGGTCCGCAAACAGGCGCTGGCCTCGGTGGAGAGCGTGCACGACGTCGCGGAGCGGATCGCGAACGGCTCCGAGTGGGACGTCGTCTGGTACGAGCGGCACGACCGCTTCGGTGCCTCCCTGCGGGTCGCCCCCATGTCGGTGTCGGGCCTCCTCAGGGAGAAGCTCTTCACGGACCGCTCCGTGGTCCTGACCTCGGCGACCCTCAAACTCGGCGGCGACTTCAACGGCGTCGGGGCCTCCCTGGGCCTCGCCCCGGAGGGCACGGCGGGCGACGACCTCCCGCAGTGGAAGGGCGTCGACGTCGGCTCGCCCTTCGACTACCCGAAGCAGGGCATCCTGTACGTCGCCAAGCATCTGGCGCGCCCCGCGCGCGACGGCGACCGCGGGGACATGCTCGACGAGCTGACGGAGCTGATCCAGGCGGCGGGCGGGCGTACGCTCGGCCTGTTCTCCTCGATGCGGGCGGCCCAGCTCGCGGCGGAGGAACTGCGGTCCCGTATCCCCGAGTTCCCGATCCTCCTCCAGGGCGAGGAGACGCTCGGCGAGCTGATCAAGAACTTCGCGGCCGACCCGAAGACCTGTCTGTTCGGCACGCTGTCGCTCTGGCAGGGCGTCGACGTCCCGGGCGCCAGCTGCCAGCTGGTCGTCATGGACAAGATCCCGTTCCCGCGCCCGGACGACCCGCTGATGAGCGCCCGCCAGAAGGCCGTCGAGGACGCCGGGGGCAACGGCTTCATGGCCGTCGCCGCCACCCACGCGGCACTGCTCATGGCCCAGGGCGCCGGCCGCCTCGTACGGGCGACGGGGGACCGCGGTGTGGTCGCCGTACTGGACCAGCGGCTGGCCACGGCCCGCTACGGCAGCTATCTGAAGGCGTCCCTGCCGGACTTCTGGTACACCACGGACCGCAATGTGGTCCGGCGCTCACTGGCCGCGATCGACGCGGCGGCGAAGCAGACGGAAGACGCCGAGCCGGCCGAGGCGTAGACATCACTGTGCGGGCCACCGACTGAAGTCGGTGGCCCGCACAGTCACGCACCTGCACACACGGGGACAGCACAGGGCCCCGGAACCGGCGCAGGGGTTCCGGGGCCCGGTCGGGGGCGGGTCCCGAAGACCCGCCGCCTCCCGCAGCACTCACACGCGGCGGAGCACCGCCACCACCTTGCCGAGGATCGTCGCCTCGTCGCCGGGGATCGGCTGGTACGCGGAGTTGTGCGGGAGGAGCCAGACATGGCCGTCCTCGCGCTTGAAGCGCTTGACCGTGGCCTCGCCCTCCAGCATCGCGGCCACGATGTCGCCGTTCTCCGCGACCGGCTGGCGGCGGACGGTGACCCAGTCGCCGTCGCAGATCGCGGCCTCGATCATCGAGTCACCGACGACCTTCAGGACGAACAGTTCGCCGTCGCCCACCAGTTGGCGGGGGAGCGGGAACACGTCCTCGACCGATTCCTCGGCGAGGATGGGACCGCCGGCGGCGATCCGTCCCACAAGTGGGACATAGGACGCCGCGGGTTTGCCCGCGGTGTCCGTGGGCTGCACGGAAGCCCCTTGGTCGGAACCGCGCACCTCGTAGGCGCGCGGGCGGTGTGGATCGCGGCGCAGGAATCCCTTGCGCTCCAGGGCCATGAGCTGGTGTGCGACCGATGAGGTACTGGAGAGGCCGACTGCCTGCCCGATCTCGCGCATCGACGGCGGGTAACCGCGTCGCTGCACGGAGTCCCTGATGACCTCGATCACGCGCCGTTGCCGGTCGGTGAGTCCCGAGCTGTCCGCTCGGATTCCTGGAGGTCGCCCAGGGAGGGACCGCTTGTGTCCCTCGGGATTCGTGGCTTCGTTCATCGCATGCACCGGCTCGAGTCGGCCCTGGGAGCGGTCCTGGGCAGTGATGGTGGCACTGTCTGCGGTGGTGGTCACGTCGGCCCCTCTCGATGGTCTCCCGTGCAGTGCAACGGTAGTTGCTTTCGAAAGGTTGCGCCAAACACACGTTCGAGTGAAAAATTGAGGATGGCCTGCCGCGATCAGATGTTTGGGTGTATGGCTCATGCCGTGCCGGGCGGACAAAAGGGCTCATTGTTGTACCCTTCACCGCCGGGGTGACGACCTCGTGGGCCGGTGCCCAAGTCTGCCACCCGGGAGCCCGTCAACCGGGATTCGCCCCCTGTCGCACGCGGTTCTCACCGTATCTCCGCATGTTCGCGAGCGGTATGGCCGTACGGCACATGCCAATACGGGTGCGACACGCGCATACGCGATGGATGTACGGGCCAATCCCCACATCTAGTGGTTGGATTGCGGCAGTAGCCCAGAAGTTGTGGTCCCCCGGGTCTTCGGTCCCTCGGGCATCGCCTATGCTGGGGGCTGCTTCGAGGGGCCCGAGGGGTTCCGAGAGGCCATTGAGTCTGCTGTGAGGGAGGGTTGGAGACCATGCACTGCCCCTTCTGCAGGCACCCCGACAGCCGCGTCGTCGACAGTCGTACGACCGACGACGGCACGTCGATCCGCAGGCGCCGCCAGTGTCCCGACTGCACTCGCCGGTTCACGACCGTCGAGACGTGCTCGCTCATGGTGGTCAAGCGGTCCGGAGTCACCGAGCCTTTCAGTCGTACGAAGGTCATCAACGGTGTGCGCAAGGCATGCCAGGGACGACCTGTCACCGAGGATGCACTCGCCCAACTCGGCCAGCGGGTCGAGGAAGCGGTGCGGGCCACCGGAAGCGCCGAGCTGACCACCCACGACGTGGGGCTGGCCATACTCGGTCCGCTGCAGGAACTCGACCTCGTCGCCTACCTGCGATTCGCGTCCGTCTACCGGGCGTTCGACTCGCTGGACGACTTCGAGGCCGCCGTCGCGGAACTCAGGGAAACATCGCGCCGCCCCGCCGAGGACGAAGAAGACCCGGATGTGGGGCGCCAGGGAGACGACCGCGGGAGCGGAGGGGCCGCTCAGGTCCCCGTGCCCGCCAACGCCGCCGACTGACCGGCGGGCCGGACCCGGACGGTGTGTTCGGAGTTCGGCCCCGGCCGGGTGACGGCGATCCAAGGACCTGCTGCGGGCGGCGTCGAAGGGTGCCCGCAGCACGAGAAACAACACCGTGTCATGGGAACAACGTGACACTTCTGGGCGTTTTGCCCGATACAGGGAGGCGGCATGACAGAGACGGCGAGCGGTCCGGCACGGAGTTCCCGCGCCAAGGGCAGCACCAAGGCGAGCAAGGGGCTGCGCATCGAGCGCATCCACACCACCCCCGGCGTGCATCCGTACGACGAGGTCGAGTGGGCGAGCCGTGACGTCGTCATGACCAACTGGCGCGACGGCTCGGTCAATTTCGAGCAGCGTGGCGTCGAGTTCCCCGCCGAGTGGGCGGTGAACGCGGTCAACATCGTCACCAGCAAGTACTTCCGCGGTGCGGTCGGCACCCCGCAGCGCGAGGTGAGCCTCAAGCAGCTCATCGACCGCATCGTGAAGACGTACACGAAGGCCGGAGAGGAGTACAAGTACTTCGCCTCCCCGGCCGACGCCGAGATCTTCGAGCACGAGCTGGCGTACGCCCTCCTGCACCAGATCTTCAGCTTCAACAGCCCCGTCTGGTTCAACGTCGGGACCCCGCAGCCCCAGCAGGTCTCGGCCTGCTTCATCCTGGCCGTCGACGACTCCATGGAGTCGATCCTCGACTGGTACAAGGAAGAGGGCATGATCTTCAAGGGCGGCTCCGGCGCCGGCCTGAACCTCTCCCGGATCCGCTCCTCCAAGGAACTGCTCTCCTCCGGCGGCAACGCCTCGGGCCCGGTCTCCTTCATGCGTGGCGCGGACGCGTCGGCAGGAACGATCAAGTCGGGCGGCGCCACCCGCCGTGCGGCCAAGATGGTCATCCTCGACGTCGACCACCCCGACATCGAGGACTTCATCGAGACCAAGGTGAAGGAAGAGGAGAAGATCCGCGCCCTGCGCGACGCGGGCTTCGACATGGACCTGGGCGGCGACGACATCACGTCCGTCCAGTACCAGAACGCCAACAACTCGGTCCGTGTGAACGACACGTTCATGAAGGCGGTCGAGGCGGGCGGCAAGTTCGGGCTCACCTCCCGGATGACCGGCGAGGTCATCGAGGAGGTCGACGCCAAGGAGCTCTTCCGCAAGATGGCCGTCGCGGCCTGGGCCTGCGCCGACCCGGGCATCCAGTACGACGACACGATCAACCGCTGGCACACCTGCCCGGAGTCCGGCCGTATCAACGGCTCGAACCCGTGCAGCGAGTACATGCACCTGGACAACACGTCCTGCAACCTCGCCTCGCTGAACCTGATGAAGTTCCTCAAGGACGACGGCAAGGGCCGCCAGTCCTTCGAGATCGACCGCTTCGCGAAGGTCGTCGAGCTGGTCATCACCGCGATGGACATCTCCATCTGCTTCGCGGACTTCCCGACCCAGAAGATCGGCGAGAACACGCGCGCGTTCCGCCAGCTCGGCATCGGCTACGCCAACCTCGGCGCCCTGCTGATGGCGACCGGTCACGCGTACGACTCCGAGGGCGGCCGTGCCCTGGCCGGTGCCATCACCTCCCTGATGACCGGTACCTCGTACCGCCGCTCCGCCGAACTCGCCGCGGTCGTCGGCCCGTACGACGGCTACGCCCGCAACGCGCAGCCGCACCTGCGGGTCATGAAGCAGCACGCCGACGAGAACGACAAGGCCGTCCGGATCGACGACCTGGACACCCCGATCTGGGCCGCCGCCACGGAGGCCTGGCAGGACGTCGTCCGCATCGGCGAGAAGAACGGTTTCCGTAACGCGCAGGCGTCCGTCATCGCCCCGACCGGCACCATCGGTCTCGCGATGTCCTGCGACACCACGGGTCTTGAGCCCGACCTCGCGCTGGTCAAGTTCAAGAAGCTCGTCGGCGGCGGCTCGATGCAGATCGTCAACGGCACGGTCCCGCAGGCCCTGCGCCGCCTGGGCTACCAGGAGGAGCAGATCGAGGCGATCGTCGCCCACATCGCCGAGCACGGCCATGTGATCGACGCCCCGAGCCTCAAGCACGAGCACTACGAGGTGTTCGACTGCGCCATGGGCGAGCGGACCATCTCCGCGATGGGCCACGTCCGCATGATGGCCGCGATCCAGCCCTGGATCTCCGGCGCCCTGTCCAAGACGGTCAACATGCCGGAGACGGCGACCGTCGAGGAGGTCGAGGAGATCTACTTCGAGGCCTGGAAGATGGGCGTCAAGGCGCTCGCGATCTACCGCGACAACTGCAAGGTCGGTCAGCCGCTCTCCGTCAAGAAGAAGGAGGACGAGAAGACCGAGGTGACCGCGAAGGCCGAGGCGACGATCCGTGAGGCCGTCGAGAAGGTCGTCGAGTACCGCCCGGTCCGCAAGCGCCTTCCCAAGGGCCGCCCCGGCATCACGACGTCCTTCACGGTCGGCGGCGCCGAGGGCTACATGACCGCCAACTCCTACCCGGACGACGGTCTCGGCGAGGTCTTCCTTAAGATGTCCAAGCAGGGCTCGACCCTCGCGGGCATGATGGACGCCTTCTCGATCGCCATCTCGGTGGGTCTGCAGTACGGCGTGCCGCTGGAGACGTACGTCTCGAAGTTCACGAACATGCGCTTCGAGCCGGCCGGTATGACGGACGACCCCGACGTCCGCATGGCCCAGTCGATCGTCGACTACATCTTCCGCCGCCTCGCGCTGGACTTCCTTCCCTTCGAGACGCGTTCCGCCCTCGGCATCCACTCCGCCGACGAGCGCCAGCGTCACCTGGAGACGGGTTCCTACGAGCCGACGGACGACGAGGTCGACATCGAGGGCCTGGCCCAGTCGGCGCCCCGCGCGCAGGAGCTGAAGGCCGTGGCGACCCCGAAGGCCGCCGCGGAAGCGGTCCAGCCGGTTCTGCAGCAGGTGCACACCAGCGCCGAACTGGTGGAGATGCAGCTGGGCATCCAGGCGGACGCTCCGCTGTGCTTCTCCTGCGGCACGAAGATGCAGCGGGCCGGGTCCTGCTACATCTGCGAGGGCTGCGGGTCGACCAGCGGTTGCAGCTGATCAGTGAGTGAGGGAGGGGCACCGGCTTCGCGCCGGGGCCCCTCCGTCGTCGTGTCGTGGGCCACGTAACCTCCGTCCATGGATGACAAGTCGCAGCGTCACGACGGTGAGGTCGGTGAGCTCTCGGCGGCTGCTCGGGCAGCCGCTCTCGACGCGGCGGAGCGGCGGTGGCTCGGGGACCGGACGGCCGGGCTGTTCGACGATCCCGGCGTTCAGGCGCGTGCGTTCGCTCCCCTTGTCCTCGCCCGGATCGTCGACGCGGGGACTGGCGGCAGGAGTGGTGGGAGGCGTTCGCCGGGTGGTACCCGGGGGAGGCCGATCTGCGCGGGTACGACACCACGCTCGGCTGGGTGTACGCCGCCGCGCACGGCGCCGATCTGCTGGCGGCTCTCGCACGGCGCCCGCAGCAGGAGCCCGCACCGCTGATCGAACTGGCCGTCGCACGGCTGCTGGCCGACACCGATCATGTCCTCGACGCTCAGGAGGACGACCGGATCGCCCGTGCGCTGCCCAGGTTCTGTGCCGGCCGGGGATCGGGGTGGCCGAACCTGCTGACGGACCGCGGACTGCTGGCGCCGGGAGGGGACGGCCCGCCGAGCACGGTCACCCATCGGGAGGCCGTACTCGATGCCCTGGCCGCCACCCTCGCGATCGTCACCCCTTGTCTGCCCTCCCCTTCGGGGAGGGATCAGGTCTGACGGGTGCGGCCCATCGTCCTGGTGAACGTCGCCGGGTCGTCCTCGAAGCCCTGGACGCCGGAGTGGAAGTCCCACGACCCGGTCTCGTCGCGGACGAACTCCGCGACCGTGGCCGCCGTAGACCCGAGGACGCCGCCGAAGTCGTCCTCGGCCAGGACGCTGTAGCCCTCGCGGATGCGCAGGCCGGGCTTGACGACGCTGACGAACGTCCGGTGCGTGGAGCGCTGTTGGATGATGACACCGACCACCACGCGCGCGTACTGCGCGGCCAGGCGGTCGAACTCCAGCGTCATGACCTCGTCCCAGCCGAAGCCCTTGCCGTCCTTGCTGTCCCGGTTGAGGGTGATCGTGCCGTCCGGGGAGCGGCTGTCGAAGTGCACCACATAGGCGGGATCGCCGTACGGATCGGTCGCCGGGTAGGTCGCGGCGACGATGTCGAGATCGGTGGGCGGCTGCCCCGCCGGACTCGGATCCCACTTCAGTGAGACTTCGGCCTTGCGGATCCCCTTGTTGAGGGCCTTCACCAGACTTCCCTTCCCCGTTCGCCGTGTGCGGATGTTCCAACTGCCGGTACATCACAGCTGGTTGTCCATCGTGCCACGTGCGCGGGGGCGCTCGCGCGGTTGCAGTCCGCCCGAGCGTGACCGGCGCCACGCTCCGTGGCCTTACGATGGCGCGGTGCTGGTCAAGTGGATTCGCTGCACCGTGGTGGACCGCCGCGGTTTCGAACGGGGGCAGCGAAAGTGGGCGGGACTTCTGGGGGAGCCGGGATTCCGGGGGCAGGGCGGGGGCTGGAGCCGGGGGCGTCCCGGTGTGGCACACGTCTTCGCCTTCTGGGAGAGCCGTGCCTTCTACGACTCCTTCATGGCCCGGTCCCATGACCGGCTCGCCACCACTCAGTCGGGCACCTTCAAGGAACAGCAGGTCAAGCTCTTCGACCACCGGTTCGACGTGAAGACCGGCTTCGAGCCGCGCTTCACGGACTCCGACCTGGTACGGGTCGCGCACTGCCGTGTCCACGAGGAGCGCGCCGAGCACTTCGCGTTGATGCAGGAGAAGGTCTGGAACCCCGCGATGGCGGGCTCGCCCGGCATGGTGCGCGGACTGTTCGGCGAGGCGCCGGGGAGCGAGTTCCTGATCCTGTCGATGTGGCAGTCGGCCGCCGAGCACGGCAAGTACCGAGCCGAACGCGTGGAGCGGCTGGCACTGCGGGCACAGCTGGAGGCGGATGTCGCGGCTCTCGCCGGCGACATCGTCGAGCTGGAACCGAGCTGGATAGTCTGAAGATCGGCATCAGATCCGCATGGGATCAGCACTCTGAGTGCTCCAACGCGCACGACATGTGTGACATACGCCGTATAGAGACCGTGCGAGTGCCCGCTCGACGCCGACCCGATCTAGGGTTTTGGCATGGTAAGACCACGGCGCATCGTCCTTGTCCGGCACGGCGAGTCAATGGGCAATGCCGATGACACCGTCTACGAACGTGAACCCGACCATGCCCTGGCCCTCACCGAACGCGGCTGGCGGCAGGCGGAGGAGACAGGCAAACGGCTGCGCGAGGTGTTCGGGCAGGAGCAGGTCAGCGTGTACGTCTCCCCGTACCGCCGTACCCACGAGACCCTGCGCGCGTTCAGCCTGAACCCCGACCTCATACGCGTACGCGAGGAGCCCCGGCTGCGCGAGCAGGACTGGGGCAACTGGCAGGACCGGGACGACGTACAGCTGCAGAAGGCGTACCGGGACGCGTACGGGCACTTCTTCTATCGCTTCGCCCAGGGGGAGTCCGGCGCCGATGTGTACGACCGGGTCGGCGGCTTCCTGGAGAGCCTCTACCGGAGTTTCGAGGCACCCGACCATCCGCCCAATGTGCTGCTGGTGACCCACGGTCTGGCCATGCGGCTGTTCTGTATGCGCTGGTTCCACTGGACGGTCGCGGAATTCGAGTCGCTGTCGAATCCGGGGAACGCGGAGATGCGGATGCTCGTTCTCGGGAGTGACGGCAGGTACACGCTTGACCGGCCGTTCGAGCGCTGGCGTGATCCGGAATCGTATGGAGTGAGTGGTTAGGGTGGCAGGGCGATGACAGTTGACTCCCCTCCTGCTTCCCCTCCCGCTTCCGCTTCGCACGAGCGCCTGGAGCGCGCCCTGGCCAGCCTGCGCGGGCTCGCGGTGGGGGACGCGCTGGGGTCGCAGTTCTTCGTACCCGTGAACCACCGGCTGCTGGGGCTCCGCGAGCTGCCGCCCGGGCCCTGGCAGTGGACCGACGACACGGAGATGGCGTGCTCCGTGGTGGCCGTGTTGGCCGCCCACCGCCGCATCGACCAGGACGCGCTGGCCCACTCCTTCGCCGAGCACCACGACTTCGACCGCGGGTACGGCCCCGCGGTGAACCGGCTCCTGCGGCTGGTCCGGGAGGGCGGCGACTGGCGCGAGCTGGCGTCCGCCCTGTTCAACGGGCAGGGGTCGTGGGGCAACGGCGCGGCCATGCGCATCGCGCCTCTGGGCGCCTGGTACGCGGACGATCCGGAGCAGGCGACCCACCAGGCGGAGATCTCGGCCTACCCCACGCACCAGCACCGCGAGGCCGTGGTCGGCGCCATGGCCGTCGCCGCGGCAGCCGCCCTGGCAGCCTCCCCGGACGGCCCGCCGAGCCCCGGTGCGCTCCTTGACGGCGTCATCGCGCTCGTCCCGCGCAGCGCCGTCGCCGCAGGGCTGCGGCGCGCCCGGGACATGCTCGACTACGCCGACGCGGGCACGGTCGCGGCCGTACTGGGCTGTGGCCGGCGTACGACGGCGCACGACACCGTGCCGTTCGCGCTCTGGTCCGCCGCGCGCGCCCTCGGCGACTACGAAGAGGCCTTCTGGGCCACGGCCCAGGCGGGCGGCGACGTGGACACGAACTGCGCCATCGTGGGCGGCGTACTCGCCGCGGGGAAGGCGGGGGCACCGCCACAGGCGTGGCTGGAGCGGACGGAAAAGCTGCCGGAGTGGGCGCCTGCGGGGGCGTAGCCCTGCTGGGTGCGGGGCCCTGGGACGGTGGGCTCGGGCAGTGAGCCGGTTTGGTGCCGGGGGCCGACGTTAGAGGTGCGGCCACGCACACGCGTGGGATGGGGAGAGCACTCGCGTCCTGTGGAGCGGCCGGGCGTGCGGCGGCCCGTTCCGTGCGCGGCGCGGCGTAGTCGTGTGAGCCGCACTTCGGCCGAGCGGTCGTCGGCGTGCCGCACGCGTGCACCAGGCCTTGGGCCGGGGGTGCGCGGCCGGGTGGGAGTGCCGCGCGTGCGGAGACGTCGCTGCGGCCGAAGAGGGGCGGTGCCGCACACGCGCGCGTACGGCGTGGAACACCTCATCGTTGGCGGGACGGTCACCCGTGGCGCCGGTACACGCGCGCGTGGGGCACTCAAGTCGATCGTCGTGTCGACCGGGGCCTCGACGGTGTGCGGCGCGCGCGTGCGTGCACGTCCAGGAGTGCGCACCAGGGGCGGGCGAGGGCGAGCCCGGCGAGGTGCCGCGCAGTCGTGGCTGCCTCGGTGGGCGCCGGTGGCGCGGGGCGCTGCCGGGGCGTCGCCAGGCCGCGGGACGCCGTCCGCGTGGGCGATGCCTGGGCACGGCCCGCAGCGCCGCTGCTGACGCGGCGCGCGAAGTGACGTACGCGTTGCCGGCGGCGTGCCCGCAGGGCACCGGATACCGTCCGCGCGGGCGACGGCCTGGTGAGGGCCACACAGCCGTACGTCGCTCCGGCGTCCGGAGCGACGTACGGCTGCCGTCGTGCACCGCGACCCCGCAGGCGGCGCCTGCGGGCCCGCTGCCGGGAGATCAGCCGCCCGCCGGACCCGCGGTGCTCGCCGTGCCTGCCAGGGCCTCCAGGTCGCTCTTGCGGACGCGGATGACGAACCAGGCCGTGGCGAGGGCCAGTACGGCCATCGCGGCGGCCGGGATGAAGGCCGTGGAGATGCCGTGGGCCAGTACCTCGTGACTCCAGGGAGCGGGGAGCTGATTGGTCCTGGCGAACTCCGCCTTCTGCTCCGGAGATGCCTCGGCGAGGAACTTGGGCACCTGTTCCGCGGCCTCGTTGCGGCTGGCCGCGCCGAACACCGTCGTCAGGATGGAGAGGCCGAGCGAACCGCCCACCTGCTGCGTGACGTTGAGCAGCCCGGACGCCGCGCCCGCCTCGTGCGCGGCGACCCCGGAGACAGCTGTCAGGGTCAGCGTCACGAAGTTCAGGCCCATGCCGAACCCGAACACCACCATCGGTCCGAGCACCCCGCTGACGTACGAGCTGTCGGGGGTGATGAAGGCCTGCCAGATAAGGCCGAGAGTGGCCAGTGCCGATCCGACCACCATGAACGGCTTGGGCCCGAGGACCGGCAGGAACCTCTGCGACAGGCCCGCGCCGATGGCGATGGCGAAGGTCACCGGCAGGAAGGCGAGGCCCGCCTCGATCGGCGTGTACAGCAGCACGTTCTGCACGAAGAGGACGATGAAGAAGAACATGCCGAACATCGCCGCGGCCAGGCTCAGCATGATCACGTACGTGCCCGAGCGGTTGCGGTCGGCGAACATCTTCAGCGGGGTGATCGGCTCCTTGGCGCGCATCTCCACGAACACGAAGGCGGCCAGCAGGATCACCGCCGTGCCGAACGACGCGAGGGTGAGACTGTCCCGCCAGCCCTCCTCCGCCGCGCGGATGAAGCCGTAGACGAGGGCCGCCATGCCCAGCGTCGAGGTCAGCGCGCCCACGAGGTCGAAGCGGCCGGGATGGCGTTCGGACTCACTGATGTACAACGGCGTGAGCACGGCGATCAGGACGCCGATCGGTACGTTGACGAAGAGCACCCAGCGCCAGTCGAGCCACTCCGTGAGCATGCCGCCGGCCAGCAGACCGACGGCGCCGCCGCCCGCCGAGACGGCGGCGAAGACCCCGAACGCCCGGTTCCGCTCCGGGCCTTCGGCGAACGTGGTGGTGATGAGCGCCAGCGAGGTGGGCGACGCGATCGCGCCACCCACGCCCTGGAGGGCGCGTGCGGCCAGCAACTGCCAGGGTTCCTGGGCGAGTCCGCCCAGCAGCGAGGCGGCGATGAACACCAGGATGCCGGTCAGGAAGACCCGGCGGCGGCCGAGGATGTCGCCCGCCCGGCCACCGAGCAGCAGGAGACCGCCGAAGGTGAGCGTGTAGGCGCTGACCACCCAGGTGAGGTCGGTGGTACTGAACTTGAGAGCGTCTTGAATGTGCGGCAGCGCGATGTTCACAATCGTCGCGTCGAGTACCACCATGAGTTGGCAGGCCGCGATGACGGTGAGCGCTATGCCGGGATGCCCCTCCCGGCGGGCCGCACCTGGTTTCTGGTCCTTCATCAATGAAGAGGTAGTCACTATGGGTCCCCCATAAGAGCACTAGTGAACGCTCGCGTTCACTGTTGCGTCGAACGGTAGTGAGTCCCCGACAGTGAACGCAAGCGTTCACTGAAGTCGCCACCGTGTCGCACTCCGGTCGCCCGGGTAATCTCTGCGATTCACCTGGTCGGCGATCCCCTCAATACCGACAATCTTCATAATCCTCGCACCGCCCGCTCACCCCTGCCCGCTGGAGACGCATCAGATGGTTACTTCGCGCTGGACGGCCGCCCCCGCTCAGACGGCCTCCCCTCGCCGGCGCGGCGCCGTACTCGAACGCGCGATTCTCGACGCCGCGCTGGAGCAGCTCAGTACGGTCGGCTGGAACGGCCTCACGATGGAGGGCGTCGCCGCAGGCGCCCAGACCGGCAAGGCCGCCGTCTACAGACGCTGGCCCTCGAAGGAGGACCTCGTCGCGGACGCGCTCCAGTCCGGGCTGCCGCGCTTCGACCTGGCGCCCGACCTCGGGAACGTGCGGGACGACCTCGTCGAACTGTGCCGTCAGGTGCGTGAGGCGATGTTCTCGCGCCCCGGGTTCGCGCTGCGCTCGGTGATTCACGAATGCGACAGCCCACAGGCGGAACGCTTTCAGGGCGTGATCTTCGGAGGGCTTGTCGAGCCGACGGTAAGGCTCCTCCGGGAGATCATCGACCGCGGAATCGCGCGGGGGGAGACCCGTCCCGACGCCGCCAACGGCTATGTCCTCGACGCCATTCCGGCGATGATGATGTACCGCTCGAAGATGTGCGCGAGTGAATGGCATGAGCCGGACATCGAAGAGATGATCGACCAGTTGATGGTTCCGCTGCTGCGGGCGGGAAGTGCCTGAAGTCGCTTGAGGGAACCAGGGTGTCGCGTGGGGTTCCGGGCGGCGTAGGCTGAGACCGCCATGCCGTACGAAGCACCCACCCACACAGTCGAGCGCTCCCTGCGCGCCACGACCGGAGCGAAGGTCATCGCCGGCGTCGACGAGGTGGGCCGGGGCGCGTGGGCTGGCCCCGTCACCGTCTGCGCGGCGGTCACCGGTCTCCGGCGGCCCCCTGAGGGGCTCACCGACTCCAAGCTCATCGCGGTCAAGCGGCGTGCCCCACTTGCGGAAGAACTGCGGAAATGGGTCACGTCGTACGCGTTGGGGCACGCCTCCCCGGAGGAGATCGACGATCTGGGGATGACGGCCGCGCTGCGGCTCGCCGCGGTGCGCGCGCTGGAGGCCTTGCCCGTCCGCCCCGACGCGGTCATCCTCGATGGCAAGCACGACTACCTGGGATCGCCGTGGCAGGTCCGCACGGTGATCAAGGGTGACCAGTCGTGCGTGGCGGTCGCGGCGGCGTCCGTGATCGCCAAGGTTCAGCGCGACAAAATGATGGCCGAACTGGGCATCGACCATGCAGACTTCGGTTTTGCGGCCAATGCCGGGTATCCGTCTCCCGTGCACAAGGCCGCGCTGGAGGAGCGGGGCCCGACCCCGTACCACCGGCTGTCGTGGGCTTACCTTGATGCGCTGCCCCAGTGGCGGCACCTCAAGAAGGCCCGCAGTTGGGCGAACGGGAACGCTCCGGAGATCGAGGGCCAGCTCGGCTTCGACTTCTGACGGTTCCGTTCGCACTCATGTGCCACCCGCCGACGCGAGTCGCACCGGCGTTTGATAAATATCAGGTCATGCCTCTCATTCCCGAGGAGCCTCAGATTCACGAGAGTGCCCAGGGTCCCCGCGTCACTCCGGCCAGTGGCCGCACCGCGCCGACCCCCCGTCCCGTACCCGGTCCCCGCCCCGCGGCCGCGCCGCGTCCCGGCCGTCCGGGGCCTTTCCGGCCCACGGCGCCGGTCCAGCGCGCACCGCACGAAGCGCCGGCGACCGCCGTGGCCGCGACCGCGGGCGCGGTCAAGCCCGGGCCGTCCGCGGCTGCGGCCGCCCCTGCCCCTTCCATCCCCTCTGCCCCTGCCTCCGCGGCTTCGGCGGCCCCGCAGATCCAGCTGATCCCGGCCTCGGCCGAGGGTGCGCTGGACGCTGCCGAGGAAGCCGTCGATCTGCTCCTGGAGTCGGGTCGTGCCCCCGGCGAGGTGCTGGTGATCACCACCGGTGATCCGCACCCGTGGGCCGCGCACGAGCTGTCCTTCGGTGAGGCCCCGTACTGGGCGCAGCACGACGCGGGCGACGACGTCTTCTATGCCGACGCCGCCGCTGTGAGCCGTGCCGGCTCCCGTCCCGTGGTCGTGGTCGCCGTCAACGGCGGCGCCGACGCCACGGCAGCCGCTGCCCTTCCCCTGGCCCTCGGTCGGGCCGGCGCCCTGCTGATCGTCTGCGGCGACCCGCAGCAGATCAACTCGGTGCTGGGCGCGGGGGTCTGAGCCGGTCCAGCGCCATCGGACCGGCTGACGGAGGGCCGCTGAAGCGGTATTCGCACAGTGGTCGGTTCGACGTGCCCTGACGTGCTTCGCCGCGTCCGGGTGATCATGCGTCGGTGATGTCATGGCCCGGGCAACAGGGCGAGGTCGTACGGTCGACGGGGGCACGCGTGCGCGTGCGCCCGTCGTGTGCTGTGGATGCCGTACGGGCGAGTCGCCGTGTGCCGTGCTGTCGTGCGCTTGCGCGTCTGGGTCTGGATCCGTCGTGCACGCGCGCGGGTTGATCGCTGCCGCATGTCCTGGTGTGCTGCCACATGCTCTGGTGCGGCTTCGTACGTCGTGCCAGGCGGACGCCGTTGTCCGCGGTGGCTGTTCCTGTACGACGTGGACGTCACCCGGGGCCGCCGGGCGCGGCCCTGTCGGACGCCGGGGTCAGCGGGCCGCCGCGCGGCGCAGGATGTCCGAGGCGGCGCCTCCGGTGCGGGGCATCGGCAGCGGTGGCGGTGCCTCGGACATGGCGAAGGGCTCCGGGGGCGAGTCCGCGTTCGGGCGTCGCCCGCCGCGGCCCTCGCCCAGCACCTGCCAGCCGTCATGGGTCAGCGTGATGTACGCGCCGCAGCGCAGCCCGTGCAGGGTGCACGCGTCACGCAGACCCCACATCCACGCACCGTCCTCCTCCGTCCAACGGGCGTCGCCGTCACGGCAGTAGAGCAGGACGGCCGTACGCACCGGCGTACGGCGACGCAGGTCGTGCGGGATGACCCGGCGCAGCTGCGCGAGCAGCGAGTTGCGGAACATCCAGCCGTCGGCCGGCGCCGAGCGACGGGTGAACGAGGCGCTCGCCCGTACCCGCTCATCCGTGTCGAGGACGGCCACGATCGCGGTCGCGGGTCTGGGGCTGTGCCTGGAGTGCAGTCCGCTGACGACCTCGCGCGGATTACGCAGCAGGGGGATCCCGGCTGCGGCCCACTCCGAGGGTTCGAGCATGCGGGCTGCTGAGTTGGTGGAAGCGGCGGACAGGTCGGCAGACGTCGACATGGATGCCGCGGTAGACGGAGCGAATCCGAAGGTCACGGTCCTCCCTTCGGCTACGCGCCCACACTGCGGGCGGAGATCGGACTTGGGGGAGCGCACACCGCAGCGAAGCCCTGCCGGACCACGGACATGCCGTGCGGGGAGCGGACTCCAATTCTTGCGGTCGAACTGGGTTGCGGCAACGAGCAAATGGGGCCACCGACCGTCTTCTGGTGATCTGTGGATTATATCCCTGCCGGGTGTGTCATTTGTAGATGCCTGGGGTGGCCGGGAACGTGCCGTTGGTCCGGGTGTCCACCTCGGTTCATCTACGCGTCATCAGCCCTGCAGGGCGAGGACCAGTGGCAAGACCCCCCGAGCACCGGCCCGGCGGAGCATCCGGGCCGCCACCGCGAGGGTCCACCCGGTCTCCGTGAAGTCGTCCAAAAGGAGGACTGGCCCCTGCGCATCGACGAGGGCGGCGGCCAGCGCGGGCGGCACGATCAGGGCCCCGTCGAGCGCTTTCAGCCGCTGGGCGCTGTTGCTGCGGGACACGGGCGGGGCGTCACCGGCGTACTCCAGGCTGCCCAGCAGCGGCAGCCGGCCGATCTCCGCGATGCGCGCGCCCAGGGACGCGATCAGCTGCGGGCGGGTGCGCGAGGCGACGGTGACGATGCCGACCGGACGCGGCTGGGCCGCCGCGGCTCCAGAGGCCCAGCCGTCGGGTCCCTTCGCCCAGTCGACCAGTACTCCGACGACAGCCTTGGCCACATCGTCCGGCACCGGTCCGTCCGGGGCCTGCGGCGAGAACATCGGGCGCAGCCGGTTGCCCCAGCCGATGTCCGACAACCGGCCCAACGCGCGCCCCGTGGAGGCCTGTTCACCGGCCGGAATACGTCCCTTCAGCTCGACTCCGATCGCCGGCAGCCCGGTCGGCCACATGCGCCGGGGCTCGACCTCGACACCGGCCCGGCCCAGATCCGCGCGCGCGGCGTCCACCGCCTTCGTGGAGGCGTCGGGGGCGAACCGGGCCCCCGCGCAGTTGTCGCAGCGGCCACAGGGCTTGGCGCCCTCGTCGTCCAACTGGCGCTGCAGGAACTCCATCCGGCAGTCCGTCGTCGACGCGTACGCGCGCATCGCCTCCTGCTCGGCCTTCCGCTGGCGCGCCACCCACTCGTACCGCTCAGTCTCGTACGTCCAGGGCCGGCCCGTGGAGACCCAGCCGCCCTTGACCCGGTTGACGGCCCCGTCGACGTCGAGAACCTTGAGCATGCTCTCCAGGCGGGAGCGGCGCAGCTCCACCAGGGGTTCCAGGGCGGGCAGCGACAACGGTCGCTCCGCGCGCGCGAGGACATCGAGCGTGCGGCGCACCAGCTCCTCCGGAGGGAAGGCGAGCGAGGCGAAGTACTCCCAGATCGCCTCGTCCTCCTTGCCCGGGAGCAGCAGCACCTCCGCGTGCTCGACACCGCGTCCGGCGCGACCGACCTGCTGGTAGTAGGCGATCGGCGAGGAGGGCGAACCGAGGTGCACGACGAAGCCGAGGTCCGGTTTGTCGAAGCCCATACCGAGCGCGGACGTCGCCACCAGGGCCTTCACCTTGTTGCCTAGCAGGTCGTCCTCGGCCTGCTGCCGGTCGGCGTTCTCCGTCTTCCCCGTGTACGAGGCCACGGTGTGCCCGCGCTGCCGGAGGAAGGCCCTGACCTCCTCGGCGGCGGCCACCGTGAGCGTGTAGATGATCCCGGAGCCCGGCAGTTCGGACAGGTGGTCGGCGAGCCACGCCATCCGGTGCGCCGCGTCCGGCAGCCGCAGCACACCCAGGCTCAGGCTCTCCCGGTCCAGGGGGCCGCGCAGCACCAGCGCGTCCGAGGCGCCGCCGGTGCCCAGCTGTTCGGCCACGTCGGCGGTCACGCGCGCGTTGGCCGTGGCGGTGGTCGCCAGGACGGGCACGCCCGGCGCGAGGTCGGTGAGCATCGTGCGCAGCCGGCGGTAGTCGGGGCGGAAGTCATGGCCCCAGTCGGAGATGCAGTGCGCCTCGTCCACCACGAGCAGGCCCGTCGCGGAGGCGAGCTTGGGCAGCACCTGGTCGCGGAAGTCGGGGTTGTTGAGGCGTTCGGGGCTGACCAGCAGGACGTCGACCGTGCCCGCCGCGATCTCCTCCTGGACCGTGTCCCATTCCTCGGTGTTCGAGGAGTTGATCGTCCGCGCGTGGATGCCCGCCCGGGCCGCGGCGTCCACCTGGTTGCGCATCAGCGCGAGCAGCGGCGAGACGATCACCGTCGGCCCACTGCCCTGCGCCCGCAGCAGCGAGGTCGCCACGAAGTACACCGCGGACTTGCCCCACCCCGTGCGCTGTACGACCAGGGCCCGGCGCTTGTCGGCGACCAGCGCCTCGATCGCCCGCCACTGGTCCTCGCGCAGCCGGGCGGCGCCTGTGGCGTCCCCGACGAGGCGGGCGAGGACCGTGTCGGCCGCCGCCCGGAGATCCGCGTTGCTCGTGTGCTCCATGCACCCCATACAACAGGACGCCACTGACATCCGGGACGTGGGACGGCGCATCACGGCCACCTCTCGGGCGCGCGCGTATGCGTGCGGGCGTGGGCGGACATGTTCGGGCGCCGGTGTCCGTTCCCCGCGCCCGAACACATGCTCGCCCTGCCTGGCGCCACCTTGGCGTGTCCCTGATTGGGGTTATCCACAGGCTCAAACGGAATCCGGAGATCCGCGAGATCGTCACCGCATGACGAATCACAGCGAAACGCATCAGGTCACCCTGCGCACCCCGGCCGAACTGGCCGACGCCCTGCCGTATCTGCTCGGCTACCACCCCGAGGACAGCATCGTCCTGGTCGCACTGCACGACAGGGACGGACGCGGCCGGTTCGGCGGCCGGGCCCGGCTCGGAATTCCCACGAACCCGGACGACTGGCCCGCCGTGGCACAGCAGTTGACGCACGGTCTGGTGACCGGAAGCGAGCGCAGAGGCGCACGGCCCGAGAGCATGGTCGTGTATCTCTGCCAGGAACCGGCGGAGGGCGAGGCACGGCACCAGGTGCGGGAACGGCTGCGCCCGCTCGCCCAGTTGCTGCGCACCGAGTGCGGCCGTCTCGACGTCCCCGTGGTCGAGGCGCTGTGCATTTCCGACAACCGCTTCTGGTCCTACTGCTGTGTGACGCCCGAGTGCTGTCCCGACGACGGAGTGCCCATGGGCCTGCCCGGCACCTCGGTGCTGGCCGCCGCCGCGACCTACGCCGGCCTGCAAGTGCGGGGCACCCTGCGTGAGTTGCGGGCCAGGCTCCAGCCCTGGGAGACCGCTGCGGCGCTGGAACAGGAACGCGTGCTCCACACCGTGAACGCCCGTCTGGTGCCGCGAATCCTCGACGACGCGAGCCGCGCGGACATCGCCGAGGAGACCCTGCGAGAGGCACGCAGGGTCAGGGACCGGTTCGCCGAGGCTCCCGCCGTGTCCGGCACGCTCCTGTCGGACCTCCGCGACGACGAACTGCTCTCCCACGACGAGGCCGCCGCGCTGATTCTGGGCCTGCAGGACCGCACGACCCGCGACCGGGCGGCGGAATGGATGGAGGGCGACGAGGCGGCACCGGCTCTGCGTCTCTGGCGAGCCCTAGCCCGCCGCTGCGTCGGGTCCTACCGGGAGCACGCGGCGGCTCCGCTGACACTCGCCGGCTGGGTCGCCTGGTCGACCGGCGACGATCTGGAGGCCAGGGAGGCTCTGGCCATGGCACTCGGCGCCGACCCCGGCTATCTGTTCGCCCGCCTGCTGCACCAGGCCTGCAACGAGGGCCTGGACCCGGAGTCGATCCGCCGCTGTCTGCGCGCGGAGCGCGGCGGCCGGGCAGGTGTGCCTGCCGGGCCGCCCCGGACGATGCCGGACACCGGGTGGATCGAGGACGACGACAGCGAGGAGGGCGAGGGCATGGGCCTCGGCTGGGGCGAGGACGCCGAAGGGCTCGAGGCCATGGACGGGTTCGAGGGGACGAGCGGTATCGATGGCGTGCAGGGGACCGAGAGCGACGGCCGGTTCGACGGCACCGAAGCCACGCCTTCGCACGACGAGGTCGGGGGTCCCCCGTCCTGCTCGACATCGGTCAGTGGCGCCACGCGGGCGCTGGAGTCGGCCACGAGGCGTCGACGTCGGGTAGGCCCGCCGGACGGCGCCGAGACCCGGCCGCGGGCCAGGGGAACGGGCGGGACCCGTCCCCAGCCCTTGGGCAAGCCCGCCGTACGTCGTCGCAGCCCGGGCGCGGGGGAGGCCGCACCCCGCGGTCACAGGGCGAAGGGGGACGATGCGTGAACGGGGGTAGGGCAGTCCACGGGCGCCGGGGCAGCGGCTGGACACCGGTCGGGCGGATCGACAAGGGCGGGGCAGCCGACCGGCGGCTGAACGGTGGCGGGATCGGCGGCCGATGGCTGCGCAGCGAGGGGAGGCCCGAGGAGCGACTCGTCAACAACGGGACAGGGCACAGGCATACCGGCGAGCGCGTGATGGGCGGCGGACGGTTCGGCCAGGCTGCCACGCGCAACCGACGATTGAGCAACGGCGCTGCGTCCCACGTACAACTGACCGGCGCCAGGACAGCTGACGGACACCCCACCATCCCGACCGCGGCGCACAGCCGGTGCGGTTGTCACGGCACCGGTCGGACACCGGCCCCGCCGCACCGCCATTCGGTCGGCTTGTCCCGCCGGGGGCGTGACTCGGGGAAGCCCTGGTCCGTTCACCTGAGTGGCGGAACCCTTGGACGGGCCGAGCCGCCGCCCCACACCTGCCCCGCCGAAGCCCCCTACCAGGCGCCGAGCGCGCCCCCGGCGCCCAGAGCGCAGAAGAAGCCGCCCATGCATCCACCGACCCCGCCCTCGGCAGCCGACGACGAACGCCGTGCCGCGAGTACACCCGCGTCGCCCTCGCGGGGAGGTGGCGGCGGAGCACCCGGGAGCACAGGCGACCCGCGCGGCTCGGAGCCGCCTTTCCCGGGCACCGGACGCCCTGCCGCACTTCCTGGCACCGGACGCCCTGCCGCACCCCCGGCAAGAGGCGCGCCGTCACTGTCCTCTGCTGCTCGACCACCGCTTGCTCCGCCGCCAGGCGCCCGCCGTCCCGCCCAACTGCCCCCGACCCACACCACCCTGATCTGTGTCGCCCTCCCAGGGCTCGCGATCTCCACGGACCAGGGACAGCTCACCGGCCGAGGGCTGGAGGGCTTCTATCGCGGCGGGAGGCGCCTGCTCGCCCGGTGCCAGGTCCGGGTGGCCGGCCGTGAACCGCTCGCGGTCCAGGCCCGGATGACCGCCGCCGACCGCGCCCGCTTCGTGGGGACACTCCGCGCCTCTCCGGACGGCGGGCCGGACCCGGACGTCGTCGTCGAGCGCATCCGCCACGCGGACGGCACCGAGCGGATCACCCTGCACAGCTCGGCGCCGCGCCCGCTGCGTCTGCCGATCGAGGTGTCACTCGGGACCGACCTGGCCGACCTGGGCACGATCGCCTCCGGCACCGCGGGCCCCGAACTGCCCGCCAGCGTCCACGCCTTCGGCCTGCGCTGGGCCGGCGCCACCGGCGGCGCGGCCGTCACGGCCGACCCGCCGCCCGCCGACGCACTGGCCTCCGCGGGCCTGCTGCGCTGGGAACTCGACCTGCTCCCGGGCGGTTCCACGACTCTGGAGCTGCGCATACGGCAGGACGGCGCCGGACCCGTCCGAGCCGTGGGCCACGTGGCGACGAGCCCCCTCGCCCCGGCACGGGCCGTCGGTGACGATCCACGCGTCGAGGCGCTCCTCAGCACCAGCATCGAGGACCTCCAGGCCCTGCTCCTGCGCGACTCCGCGCACCCCTCCGACACACATCTCGCGGCAGGGGCACCGTGGCGCTGCGGCATGGCCCCGGCCGAGGCTCTCGCCGCCGCCCGGATGACGCTCCCGCTGGGCACCGGGCTCGCGGCGGGCACCCTGCGCACCCTCGCCCGCACCCAGATCCCGGGACCGGGCCCGAGGTTCGGAATGCTCCCCGGGCCGCGCCGGGACGCGGGCGCACACCTGCCACCGGGCTGCACGGGTACGGAGGCCACCCTGCTCTTCCCCGTACTCCTCGCCGAGGCCCGCCGCTGGGGTCTCCCCGAGCAGACGACCGAGGAACTGCTCCCCACCGCGGAGCGCTGTCTGACCTGGCTGCGCACGACCGTGGGAGACGGCACCTACCTGCCCGATCCACAGCCGGGCGGCCCCCTGCGCTGCGAGACCCAGGCCCACGCACACCGCGCCGCCCTCCTCGGCGCCGATCTCCTCGACATGTACGGCCGACCTGGCGGTGCCGGGCTGCGGCAGTGGGCCCAGAAGCTGCGCACCGCGTTCCGGGACGACTTCTGGGTCGAGGACCGGGGCGGCGGCAGACCGGCGGCCGCCCGTACCCCGGACGGGCGCATCGTGCCGCACTTCGGCTCCATCGCCGCCCATCTCCTCGACACCGGTCTGCTGGGCGCGGGCGAGTCGGCCCCCGGGCTGCTCGACAAGGTGCAGACCGAACAGCTCGCCCGGCTGTTCGGCAGCCCGGCCATGGACTCGGGCTGGGGACTGCGCGGCCTCGGCGTCAAGGAGCCGGGGTACAACCCGTTCGGCCACCGCAGCGGCGCTGTGCGGGTCCAGGAGACCGCGGTGGCCGTCGCGGGCCTGGCCACCGCCGGGTACGAGAAGGAGGCGAGTTCACTGCTGCGCGGCCTCCTGGCGGCGGCCGAGGCCTTCGACCACCGGCTGCCGGAGATGTACGCGGGGGAGCAGCGCACAGCAGGAGGCGCCCCGCTGCCCCACCCGGCGGCCTGCCGGCCGTCGGCCACGGCTGCCGCCTCCGGGGTACTGCTGCTCGCCACCTTGGCCGGCATCCGTCCCGACGCCCCGGCGAACACGGTCATGCTCCGTCCGGTACGCAGTGTGCCGCTGGGCGAGATCGGCCTGACGGGGCTGCGGGTCGCTGGAGAGCCCTTCTCCGTACGGGTCGGCCGTCTCGGCGTCGCCATGGTCGAGGAGGCCGCCGCTGGGCTGCAACTGGGGGCATGACCTCGTACGACATGCCTAGGGAAGGCGTCCGGAGGCGGCCGGTGACGCCCGCGTCCGACCGTCGTGGATCAGTCATGGGCGCGGCTGGAGAGGGGAGTGTTTATCGTCAGGCAGACGACTATGATCGCCGCATGCCCTACGACCCGTCAGCGTTTCCGCCCTTCGCCGTCACCGTGGACCTGGTCGTGCTGACCGTGCGTCGTCATGCCCTGTGCGCGCTGGCGGTACGCAGGGGTGAGCCGCCCTTTCAGGGGCGCTGGGCACTCCCCGGCGGCTTCGTGCGGGCCGACGAGGATCTGGGGCAGGCCGCGGCGCGTGAACTGGCCGAGGAGACCGGTCTGCGCGCCCACGACCCGGACGCCCCGGCCCAGGACAACGGCGCCCACCTGGAACAGCTCGCGACCTACGGCGACCCCAAGCGCGACCCCCGGATGCGGGTGGTCAGCGTCGCCCATCTCGCGCTCGCCCCCGACCTGCCCGCTCCCCGGGCCGGCGGCGACGCCAACAGCGCGCGCTGGGCCCCCGTCGAGGAACTGCTGCAGCAGGGCGGCTACGGCCGCGACGGCGAACAGGCGGCACCGCTCGCCTTCGACCACGCCCAGATCCTGTCGGACGGGGTGGAGCGCGCCCGCTCCAAGATCGAGTACTCGTCGCTGGCCACCGCGTTCTGCCCGACCGAGTTCACCGTCGGCGAGTTGCGCCGGGTGTACGAGGCGGTGTGGGGCGTGGCCCTCGACCCCCGCAACTTCCACCGCAAGGTCACGGGCACCCCCGGCTTTCTCGTCCCCACCGGCGGCACGACCACCAGGCAGGGTGGCCGCCCGGCCCAGCTCTTCCGAGCCGGCGGCGCCACACTGCTCAACCCTCCGATGCTGCGCCCCGAGGTCTGACACACGAACGCCGTGGACAGATGTGCGTACATGGGCCTGCCGCACCCCAGAAAACGGACATAACGCGCTATCTTGCTACGGGTGATCCAGGCCTTCGGACTGACCAGCAACCCTCGCAAGGAGCTTCCCCCCGCCGTCGACGACGTCTCCTTCGAGGCGCGCGCGGGATGCGTCACCACACTCCTCGGTACCCCGGGCGCCGGCAAGACGGCGGTGCTCAGGCTCATGCTCGAACTCCAACAGGGCCGTGGCATCACCTACTTCAGAGGCCGGCCACTGCACCGCATCGCCCATCCGTCCCGTGAGGTCGGCGTTCTCCTGGGCGATGTGCCGGGGCACCCCGCGCGCACGGTCCGAGGCCAACTCCGCATGCTGTGCGCGGCGGCCGGAGTACCGGTCCGCCGTGCCGACGAGGTCCTTGAGGTGGTCGGCCTCGTCAGCCTGCGCGACGAACGCCTGGGCACCCTGTCGCGCGGCATGGACCGCCGGCTCGGCCTGGCCTGCGCCCTGCTGGCGGACCCGCACACCCTCGTGCTGGACTCCCTCACCGAGGGCCTGTCCGCCCGCGAAAGCCATTGGCTGCACGGCATGCTGCGCGCCCACGCGACCCAGGGCGGCACCGTCCTGTTCACCACCACCGACCCCAAGGAAGCGGCCCGCACCGCCGACCGGATCATCACCCTCGAACAGGGCCGGGTCGTCGCCGACCAGGAGGCCGCGGACTTCTCCCGCACCCGACTGCGCCCCCGGGTCGCCGTCCGCAGCCCGCACGCCACCCGTCTCGCGGCCCTGCTGACCAAGGAGGCCCGGACGGCACATCGCTCTGTGGAGGTCGTACGGGAGTCCGGCAACCGGCTCGCCGTGTACGGCAGTACCTGCGCGGACATCGGCGAGACCGCGTTCCGACACGGCATCCTCGTACACCAACTCGCCGACGAGGTCGGTGACATGGCCTCCGGCGGCGACCCGACCCACCGGGGTGAGGAGAAGGCTGCCGAGGTCACACCCGAGGACGCGGCCGTACGTCATGGGGCTGCCAGGCTCCCGGAACTCTCCGCGGCACACGGCTCTGCCGAGCACGGCCCCGGCGCGTCAACCGAGGTCACCCCTGCGACCTGTCTCCCCGAGTCGGACGTGCCCCCCGGCCGCTCGGCGACAGCCGCCGGTGTCTCCGAGCCGTCGGATGGCCCCGGCCCGGCGGCATCCGCGCCCACTCGCCCCCGGGCCGCCCACCCGCGTTCCTCCGACGCCGCCCTCGCCTCCGACAACCCGCCCCCGCTGCCACCCCCCATCTCCGTCCGCTCCGCCCCGAGTCCGCTGCGCCCCCTCCGCTACGAGCTGCGCCGGGCCGGCGGTGTCGGCACCGGGTTTCTGACCGGGGCCGCCGTGCTCGTCTCGTCCGCGCTCGTCGCCGTACTCCTGGCCCGCATCGGGCACACTCCGCAGCACCGTCTGCTGGCCGCCTGGCCGCGGGAGCTGCCGCTGCCGCCCGCGGCACTCGGCGCCGGGCTGCTCGGCGCCATCGCCTTCGGCGACGAGTTCCGCCACCCCGCCCTGGCGGTGGACCGCGGCACCGTGCCCCGCCGGCTGGGACTGCTCGCCGCCAAACTCCTCGTCGCTGGGGCCACCGGGCTGCTGCTGGCCTTCCTCACCGTGGGCTGCGACGCCGAAGTGCTCTACCTCGTCTACGGACAGGAGCTGGCGAAGGTTCCCGCGGACTGGCTCGCGCTGACCGCGAGTTGGATCGGGCTCGTGATCGGCTGCTCATGGGCCGGGGTGCTGGCCGCCGGCATCTTCCGGTCCACCACCGCCGGGCTCGCGGCGGTGGTCGCCGTACCCGTCCTGATGGTGCCTCTCGTACAGAAGGTCCTGGAGGGCTCGTCCGTGCGGAGCGCGGCCGGGTTCTCCGTGCGGCTGCGCGAGCTGCTCCTGGCGCAGTGGCCGTTCGGGGGCGAGCGGTACCTGGCCGCCGGGGCGCGGGTGATGGCCCAACCCGTCGGTGGCGCACTGGCGTTGTCGCTGACTGCCCTGCTCTGCGCGTATCTGCTCACGACCCTGCGAAGCAGGGTCCGATGACGATCGCCCGCGCCCTTCCGGTCCCGCCCTGCGCACAACTCCCCGGGGAACGCCCATTTCTTTCCGATAAGGCGTCAATTGCGACGGGGTGAGCGATCACCCTTTCGTGTGCTTTTCACCAAAGACCTCAAGGGAGTTGGAGACGGAGCCGACAAAAGATCCGTGAGTACCCTTGCGCACACCATGATGACCGCCGCCCGCTCCGCAGACTCCGGTCTCGTCGGCCCGGGCGAACTCGACCGCTACCCCTACGCCGAGGCTCCCGGTCCCGACCGCGTCGGAGTCCCCTCCTGGGACGCCGCGGACCCGGAGCTGGGCCGTGTCGGCCGCCGCAGCGCGGGCAGCCGCGGCCGCGGGCTGCACGGTCAACTCGTCCAGCAGCTCGGCCAGATGATCGTCTCCGGCGACCTGGGCGCGGACCGTCCCCTCGTGCCCGAGGAGATCGGCCAGCGCTTCGAGGTCTCCCGCACCGTCGTCCGTGAGTCGCTCCGCGTCCTGGAGGCCAAGGGCCTGGTGAGCGCCCGGCCGAACGTGGGCACGCGCGTGCGTCCCGTCAGCGACTGGAACCTCCTCGACCCCGACATCATCGAGTGGCGTGCCTTCGGGCCGCAGCGCGACGATCAGCGCCGCGAGCTGAGCGAGCTGCGCTGGACGATCGAACCGCTCGCCGCGCGTCTAGCCGCCGGGCACGGGCGCGAGGACGTCCAGCAGAGGATCGTGGACATGGTCGAGATCATGGGCCACGCCATGAGCCAGGGCGACGCGCTGACGTTCTCGCGTGCCGACTCCGAGTTCCACTCGCTGCTCATCCAGCTCGCCGGCAACCGCATGCTGGAGCACCTCTCCGGGATCGTCTCCGCCGCCCTTCAGGTGTCCGGCGGTCCGGTCACCGGTTGTGACCGGCCCACCGAGGCGTCCCTCGCGCACCACGCCCGGATCGCCGACGCTCTCGCGGCCGGCGACGGCGCGGGTGCGGAGGCGGCCATGCGGCAGCTCCTCATCGTGCACCCCGAGGTCGAGCGCGTGGTCCCGGCCCCGCGCGAGCACTGACCGCGAGCCGAGGGCGGCGGGATCGGGGGCCGTGTCGCCGTCCCGGAACTTCGCCCGGCTCGCGAACCGTCACCGCCGGGCCCTGTCGGATCCCGAGAGGGCCCGGCGGGGCCCGGCGGCGGAGACGGGGCGGGCAGGTGGCGCGGTGCGAGGTGGGGCGAAGAGACGGCGGCCGGTCCTGAAGCGTCCGCCGCGGCTGTGATACGGCTGTGGATGCGACTGTCGTTTTGGCTGTCGATGTGTCTGTCGACGCGGGCACGGATCGGCCGGAGCGACCTGGTCGCCACCACGGCTGACCACATCTAGCCGTATCTGACCGCTTTTGTGCGCTTACGGGGTGTGACTCGGGCCACGCAGATTGGGCGTAACGCTTGTGGAAGCAGCGCGATGACCTAAGAGGTGGCAGCCGAGGAGGGAATACAGACGCCGTTCAAGGCGCTGTGCATCTTCCCGGCCCCCGCCCGCGCCGTCGGCCCATCCCCAGTCGGCGGTCGTCGGCTCCTGTCCGTAGTGGACGGGGCCGGAAGCCGTTTTCCAACGTTCCGAGAGGTTGTTCGTGTCGGCCAGCACATCCCGTACGCTCCCGCCGGAGATCGCCGAGTCCGTCTCTGTCATGGCGCTCATCGAGCGGGGAAAGGCTGAGGGGCAGATCGCCGGCGATGACGTGCGTCGGGCCTTCGAAGCTGACCAGATTCCGGCCACTCAGTGGAAGAACGTACTGCGCAGCCTCAACCAGATCCTCGAGGAAGAGGGTGTGACGCTGATGGTCAGTGCCGCGGAGCCAAAGCGCACCCGAAAGAGCGTCGCAGCGAAGAGTCCGGCCAAGCGCACCGCCACCAAGACGGTCGCGGCGAAGACGGTGACCACGAAGAAGGCCACCGCCACCGCCACCCCGGCGGCCCCCGCCGCCGAGTCCTCCGTCGAGGACGAGGCGCCCGTGAAGAAGGCCGCCGCCAAGAAGACGACGACCGCCAAGAAGGCGGTCGCGAAGAAGACCGTCGCCAAGAAGACGGCGGCCAAGAAGACGACCGCCGGCAAGGACGACGCCGAGGTCGCCGAGGACGAGGTCCTCGAGGACGTCAAGCCCGGTGAAGAGGAAGAGGAAGGGGCCGAGAACAAGGGCTTCGTCCTCTCCGACGACGACGAGGACGACGCGCCGGCCCAGCAGGTCGCCGTCGCCGGTGCCACCGCCGACCCGGTCAAGGACTACCTCAAGCAGATCGGCAAGGTCCCGCTGCTCAACGCCGAGCAGGAGGTCGAGCTCGCCAAGCGCATCGAGGCCGGTCTGTTCGCCGAGGACAAGCTGTCCAACGCCGACAAACTCGCCCCCAAGCTCAAGCGCGAGCTGGAGATCATCGCCGAGGACGGCCGCCGCGCCAAGAACCACCTCCTGGAGGCAAACCTCCGTCTGGTGGTCTCCCTGGCCAAGCGCTACACCGGCCGCGGCATGCTCTTCCTGGACCTCATCCAGGAGGGCAACCTCGGTCTGATCCGCGCGGTGGAGAAGTTCGACTACACCAAGGGCTACAAGTTCTCGACGTACGCCACCTGGTGGATCCGTCAGGCGATCACCCGCGCGATGGCCGACCAGGCCCGCACCATCCGTATCCCGGTGCACATGGTCGAGGTCATCAACAAGCTCGCGCGCGTGCAGCGCCAGATGCTCCAGGACCTGGGCCGCGAGCCCACCCCGGAGGAGCTGGCCAAGGAACTCGACATGACCCCCGAGAAGGTCATCGAGGTCCAGAAGTACGGCCGTGAGCCGATCTCCCTCCACACCCCCCTGGGTGAGGACGGCGACAGCGAGTTCGGTGACCTCATCGAGGACTCCGAAGCGGTCGTCCCGGCCGACGCGGTCAGCTTCACGCTCCTCCAGGAGCAGCTGCACTCGGTCCTGGACACCCTGTCCGAGCGCGAGGCGGGCGTCGTCTCGATGCGCTTCGGTCTCACCGACGGTCAGCCGAAGACCCTCGACGAGATTGGCAAGGTGTACGGGGTCACCCGCGAGCGCATCCGCCAGATCGAGTCCAAGACCATGTCGAAGCTGCGCCACCCGTCGCGTTCGCAGGTGCTGCGCGACTACCTCGACTAGGCCGCGGTCGTACGACACGAAAGGCCCGGCCTCCCTCGATGGGAGCCGGGCCTTCGTGCTGTGCGGACGCGGGTCGTCGCACCGGCGTGCGGGGAGCGCGGCCCGGCGCGTGCGGAGCGCGGGCTTCAGCCGACGGCGTCCCTCTTTCGTGGCCCGCGCGTGCGGGGCGGGGCGGGTTGGATCACTCTGGGTTTCTCGTGATCATCCCAGAGTGAGGAGCGCGCATGCGTCGTCCCATTGTCCGGGCCCTGTCCCGGGCGCTGACCCGGTCGCTGGTCCTGGCGGCCTCGGCGGGCGTGATACCGCTGGCGTCCGCTGCCCCTGTCGTCGCCGACGGCGTTGTCGTCGGCGGATTCCCGGTCGACGTGTCCGAGGGCCCGTGGACGGTGGCCCTGTCCAGCCGTGACCGGTTCGGGGGTACGCGGGCCGGGCAGTTCTGCGGCGGCGTGGCCGTCGGCCGGACCACCGTACTGACGGCGGCCCACTGCATGGGCGCGGACGTCCTCGGGGGGCCGCCCGACCGCGTTCAGGACCTGAAGGTCATCACCGGGCGTACCGAACTGACGTCGGCTCAGGGCAAGGAGATCGCGGTCCGCGACACCTGGGTCAATCCGGGCTACGACAAGACCAGCAATGCCGGGGACTTCGCCGTGCTCACCCTCGCCGAGGCGCTCCCGCAGACCTCGGTCATCGGGATGGCGGCTGCCGGCGACCCGGCCTACGAGCCCGGTACGAATGCCACGGTCTATGGCTGGGGCGACATCACGGGCGGCGCCGACTACGCGCGCAGTCTGCGGGCCGCACGCGTGCACGTGCTCGCCGACGCACTCTGTGAGCGGGCCTATCCGGGCAGCGCCGACGGCACCTACAAGGCCGACAGCATGCTGTGTGCCGGCGAGGCCGCAGGGGGGCCGGACGCCTGCCAGGGGGACAGCGGAGGGCCGCTGGTCGCCCAGGGGAGGCTGGTCGGGCTGGTGTCCTGGGGCAGCGGCTGCGGACGGCCCGGGAGCCCGGGCGTCTACACGCGGGTCTCCGACGTCGTACGGACGATGGGGTGGAACACTGCCACCACTGCCGGTGGCGGCGCCTGAGGCCCCCGTGGGCGGCGGCCTGAGGGGTCCCTCGGGACGCAGCTGGGGCGCGACGACGCTGTAACGGTCGTCTCGCGGTCCGTGAGCGAGCTTGCGTGAAGCGGGCGGCCACTCCTGATTGCAGGAGTGGCCGCCCGGATCAACCGGCCTGGGCCGGAGCTGGCTCGTCGTCGAAGCGCAGTATCAGCGTTCTTCTTCGTTGGAGCTGGCCGGAACGGTCGTCAGGCGCTCCGTCTCGTCCTGTATCTCAGCGGCGATCTTCTTGAGTTCCGGCTCGAACTTGCGGCCGTGGTGGGCGCAGAAGAGCAGTTCTCCGCCGCTCGCCAAGACAACGCGAAGGTATGCCTGGGCGCCGCAGCGGTCGCAGCGATCAGCGGCCGTCAGCGGGCTCGCGGGGGTCAGAACAGTAGTCACGTCGCCTCTTCTCTAGCTCGACGAGCTGTCGTACCAGGGTCAACATCCAACCAGGCCGAAAACGTTCCCGCTCGCGGCTCTTCCTCGAAAAAAATCTTTTCGAAGCGGCTGTCAGCTGCCGGTTGGCGGCGAATGTGCCGTATTGCGTGTCTTCGTGTCTGTACGGGTTCGCGCTGTCTGTCGTCTGTCGGTGTGTGGGTCCCCCGGCTGGGTTGCCGGTTGTTCATGAGGACGTGCCCGGAGCCTAAATGGTTCATGCCTGGAAGGGAACGTGATATGTACTTCACTCCATCGAGGGATCGAACAAGCATGCGACGCTGGAATAGTGTGAGTTCATGACGAGGGTGGCGTTACATCGGCTCTACCAGGCCTCGGTACCCTCTGAGCGGCAACCGAAGCCGGGCCCTTACCCACCAGGGCACCAATTGAAATTCAGCGAGGAGCGAACCGCGTGACCGCCGATACGTCCGTGCCGTCCACAGCGTTGCTGGCAGGAGCAGACCGGGACGGTTCCAACTACACCGCGCGGCACCTGCTCGTCCTTGAGGGGCTCGAAGCCGTGCGCAAGCGCCCGGGCATGTACATCGGGTCGACGGACAGCCGCGGCCTGATGCACTGTCTCTGGGAGATCATCGACAACTCCGTGGACGAGGCCCTCGGGGGCTACTGCGACCACATCGACGTCATCCTCCACGACGACGGCTCCGTCGAGGTGCGGGACAACGGCCGGGGCATCCCCGTCGACGTCGAACCCAAGACCGGCCTCTCCGGTGTCGAGGTCGTCATGACCAAACTGCACGCCGGCGGCAAGTTCGGCGGTGGCTCGTACGCCGCCTCCGGCGGTCTGCACGGCGTGGGCGCCTCCGTGGTGAACGCGCTCTCGGCGCGCCTGGACGTCGAGGTCGACCGGGTGGGCAGCACCCACGCGATCAGCTTCCGGCGCGGTGTGCCCGGCTCCTTCGCCGAGATCGGCCCCGACGCCAAGTTCGAGACGGGCGGCCTGCGCAAGACCAAGCGGATCCCCAAGACCCGCACCGGCACGCGCGTGCGCTACTGGGCCGACCGCCAGATCTTCCTCAAGGACGCCAAGCTCTCCCTGGAGCACCTCCACCAGCGCGCTCGGCAGACCGCGTTCCTGGTGCCGGGCCTCACCATCGTCGTCCGTGACGAGTTCGGGCTCGGCGAGGGCGGCAGCAAGGGCGAGGAGTCCTTCCGCTTCGACGGCGGCATCAGCGAGTTCTGCGAGTACCTGGCCTCCGACAAGCCGGTCTGCGACGTCCTCCGCTTCTCCGGGCAGGGCACCTTCAAGGAGACGGTCCCGGTCCTGGACGACCACGGCCAGATGACGCCCACCGAGGTCACCCGCGAGCTGGGTGTCGACGTGGCGCTGCGCTGGGGCACGGGCTACGACGCGAACCTGAAGTCGTTCGTGAACATCATCGCCACCCCCAAGGGCGGCACCCATGTCGCGGGCTTCGAACAGGCCGTCGCGAAGACGATGAACGAGGTGCTGCGCACCAAGAAGCTGCTGCGCGTCGCCGAGGACGACATCGTCAAGGACGACGCCCTGGAGGGCCTCACCGCGGTCGTCACCGTGCGTCTCGCCGAACCGCAGTTCGAGGGCCAGACCAAGGAGGTGCTCGGTACCTCGGCGGCCCGCCGTATCGTGACGAACGTGGTGTCCAAGGAGCTCAAGGACTTCCTGACCACCACCAAGCGGGACGCCGCCGCGCAGGCCCGCGTCGTCATGGAGAAGGCCGTCGCAGCCGCTCGTACGCGCATCGCGGCCCGTCAGCACAAGGACGCGCAGCGCCGGAAGACGGCCCTGGAGTCCTCCTCGCTGCCCGCGAAGCTCGCCGACTGCCGCAGCGACGACGTCGAGCGCAGCGAGCTGTTCATCGTCGAGGGCGACTCCGCGCTCGGTACGGCCAAGCTCGCCCGGAACTCCGAGTTCCAGGCTCTGCTGCCGATCCGGGGCAAGATCCTCAACGTCCAGAAGTCGTCCGTGACCGACATGCTCAAGAACGTCGAGTGCGGTGCGATCATCCAGGTCATAGGGGCCGGATCTGGTCGTACGTTCGACATCGACGCGGCCCGCTACGGCAAGATCATCATGATGACCGACGCCGACGTCGACGGCTCCCACATCCGCACCCTGCTGCTGACGCTGTTCCACCGCTACATGCGGCCCATGGTCGAAGCGGGCCGGGTGTTCGCCGCGGTGCCGCCACTGCACCGCATCGAACTCGTCCAGCCGAAGAAGGGCCAGGACAAGTACGTCTACACGTATTCGGACCGTGAGCTGCGCGAGAAGCTGCAGGAGTTCCAGAGCAAGGGCGTCCGCCACAAGGACTCGATCCAGCGCTACAAGGGTCTCGGCGAAATGGACGCCGACCAGCTGGCAGAGACCACCATGGATCCCCGCCACCGCACCCTGCGCCGGATCAACCTGTCCGACCTGGACTCCGCCGAGCAGGTCTTCGACCTCCTGATGGGCAACGACGTCGCTCCGCGCAAGGAGTTCATCTCCAGCTCGGCGGCGACGCTGGACAGGTCCCGGATCGACGCGTGACCGCGGTGGGTCGGGTGTACACCCCGGGGCGTAGGCCCGACCCACCTCGAACCGATCTCGCGGGATGAATCACCTAATGGGGTGAAGCCCATGGAGAAGAAGAGTCGGGGATCTTCCCGTTCTGTCCATCCTTGGGCATGCAGTCAAGCACCGGTCGTCCGCGCAGACGCGGGGGCGGCCCCGAGAGTTCGGCCGAGACCCACGCACGTCGTGACGTCGTCCCCACCCACGCGGGGGTGAGCGGGGACACGCCGTTCGAGGACCCCTGGTACGACGCGCTCGCCTCCGGCTGGGGCGAGTTGGACGGCACAGGCGCGCCCGCCGCCGTCGTCCCACCCGCACGCCGGGAGCAGGAGCGCCGGGGCGGCGGCGCGGCCGACGTCTATCTGGAGGTGCAGCGCAGCGCGGCCTTCCAGGAGGTGCGTGGTCGCTACCGGAGGTTCGTGATCCCCGGCGTCGCCGTCTTCTTCTCCTGGTACGTCGGCTATGTCGTGACGGCGACCATGGCGCCCGGATTCATGGCCCGGCCCGTGGTGGGCGCAGTGAACGTGGCGATGCTCGCGGGACTCGGACAGTTCCTCACGACGTTCCTGTTCACCTGGGCGTACGCCCGCCACGCACGGCTGCGTAGGGACCGGGCCGCGCTCGATCTGCGCTGGGACACCCAGGAACTGACACGGGGCCTCAGGGGCGGTGGATCGTGACGGGTGATCACCAGATGCTGGCGCTGGTCCTGTTCAGCGCGTTCGTCGCCGTCACGCTGGGCATCACGACCTGGGTGAGCCGGCACCGGCAGGGCTCCGCGGAGGAGTTCTACGCGGGCGGTCGGCTGTTCTCCCCGATGGAGAATGGTTTTGCCATCGCGGGCGACTACATGTCGGCCGCCTCCTTCCTCGGCATCTCCGGCCTCATCGCGCTCTTCGGCTACGACGGACTGCTGTACTCGGTGGGCTTCCTGGTCGCCTGGCTCGTCGTGCTGTTCCTCGTCGCCGAACTGGTGCGCAACTGCGGGCGGTTCACACTGGCCGACGTCGTCGCCTCGCGGATGCGGGAGCGACCTGTACGGATCGCGGCGGGAACTTCTTCGGTCACCGTGTCCGTTCTGTATTTGGTGGCGCAAATGGTCGGGGCGGGCAGCCTGGTCGCGCTGCTGCTGGGCGGGACGAGCGAGGCGGCGCAGTCCTGGACGGTGATCGCGGTCGGCGCGCTCATGGTGATCTATGTGTCGTTGGGAGGGATGCGGGCCACTACGTGGATCCAGATCGTCAAGGCGGTCCTGCTGATGGGCGGGGCGATCGCACTGACCGTGCTGGTGCTGGTGCGGTTCCACGGCGACTTCGACCAGCTGCTGCGCACGGCGGCCGAGCGCAGCGGTCACGGTGACGCGTTCCTCGCCCCCGGGTTGAGGTACGGCGGGGACTGGACCTCGCGTTTCGACTTCATCAGCCTGGGGCTCGCACTAGTCCTGGGCACGGCCGGGCTGCCGCACATCCTGTCCCGCTTCTACACCGTGCCGACCGCCCGTGCCGCCCGCCGTTCGGTCGTCTGGTCGATCGGGCTCATCGGCGGTTTTTATCTGATGACGATCGTCCTCGGCTTCGGCGCTGCGGCGATCGTGGGACCCGAGGCGGTCCGCGGGTCGAACGCGGCCGGGAACACGGCGGTGCCACTACTGGCCCTCGATCTGGGCGGTGGCGCGCACTCCACAGGCGGAACGGTTCTGTTCGCGATCGTCGCCGCCATCGCCTTCGCAACGATTCTCGCCGTGGTCGCCGGCATCACGCTCGCCTCCTCGGCGTCCGTCGCCCACGACCTGTACGCGTCGCTGCGCCGCCCGCGTGCCAAGCCCCACAGCGAGGTGGCTGTGGCACGCACCGCCGCGGTCGGCATCGGTGTGGTCGCGATCGCCCTCGGCCTGCTCGCCCGCGACCTGAACGTCGCCTTCCTGGTGGGCCTCGCCTTCGCCGTCGCGGCGTCCGCGAATCTGCCGGTGCTGCTCTACTCGCTGTTCTGGGGCGGCTTCACGACCCGGGGCGCGGTGTGGTCGGTGTACGGGGGGCTGGTTCCATCCGTCGTCCTCGTGCTGCTGTCGCCCGTGGTGTCGGGCAGCCCCGAATCACTGTTCCCCGGCGTGGACTTCCAGTACTTCCCGCTGCAGAACCCGGGGCTCGTCTCGATCCCGCTGGGATTCCTCTCGGGCTGGCTCGGCACGGTCACCTCCGCGGAGGAGCCGGACGCGGCCAAGCACGCGGAGACCGAGGTGCGGTCGCTCACCGGGGCGGGGGCTGTCTAGCGGGCGGCGACTTCACGGTCGTACGGCTTCTTCACCGTCGTACGACCGTGAACGGGCGGCGAGCCGCTCAGGGGGCCACCCATGCGTACCGGTGTTCCGGGCGGCCCGTGTCGCCGTACTTGAGGGAGAGGCGGAGGCGGCCCGCCTGTTCCAGGTGGCGGAGGTAGCGCTGGGCCGTGGAGCGGCTCAGGCCTGTCTCGGCGGCCACCTCGTGGGCCGATAGGGCGTGGCCGGCGCGGTGGAGCACGCCGCAGATGAGGTCCGTGGTCGGTTCCGAGTGGCCGCTCGGCAGGCCGGGGGAGGCGGGAGCGGGCGGGGTGCGCAGGGCGCCGAAGATCTGGTCGACCTGCTCCTGGCAGGTGTGGTTCCGGTCGCCGACGTGGTCGACGGTGCGGCGCAGGGCGGCGTAGGACTCCAGGCGGGTGCGCAGCGCGGTGAAGGTGAACGGCTTGACCAGGTAGTGCAGTGCGCCCAGGCGCATCGCGGTCTGTACGGTCACCACGTCACTCGCCCCCGTGATCATGATGACATCGGTGCAGTGGCCCTGTTCCCGCATGCGGTGGACCAGTTCGAGTCCCGTCCGGTCGGGCAGGTAGTGGTCGAGCAGGACCAGGTCGATGGTGCCGCGCTGGACGGCGGCCAGGGCCTCGGCAGCGTTGTGGACACAGGCGGCGACTCTGAATCCGGGAACCTTCTCCACGTACTTGGTGTTGATCTCCGCGACTCGGAGGTCGTCGTCCACCACCAGGACGTCAATCATCGGACCACTCTTGCAAGCAGAGGAGCGGTTTGCGCCCAGAAGGCGGATGTTGTGGCATGCGCCACATCTGTGGTCCTCCGCGGTCGGTCCTCCGGGTTCCTCAGGGGCGGGTCGCCCACACGTAACGGTGTTCGGGGCGGCCCGCGTCGCCGTACTTGAGGGTCAGTCTGGCTCGTCCCGTGCGCTCCAGGAGCTTCAGATAGCGCTGGGCGGTCTGGCGGCTCACCCCTGTCCGTTCGGCGATCTCCTGGGCGGACAGGGGGCCTTCGGCGTTCACCAGGGCGCGGCGCACGAGTTCCGCGGTGGTGGGGGAGTGCCCTTTGGGCAGTTCGGGCTCGGGGCCGGAGGACAGGGCGCCGAAGATCCGGTCCACCTCGGCCTGTTCGGCCTCGCCGCCGCCGTCGAGGGTGCGGCGCAGCTCCGCGTACGCCTCCAGCTTGGAGCGCAGTCCCGCGAAGGCGAACGGCTTGACCAGATACTGCAGCGCCCCCTGCCGCATCGCCGCCTGCACGGTCGACACGTCACGGGCCGCCGTCACCATGATCACGTCGGTCTCGTGACCGCGCCGGCGCATCTCCTGGACGACCGAAAGGCCCGTGTCGTCCGGCAGGTAGTGGTCCATGAGGACGAGGTCCAGCTGCGGCAGCGCCTCCAGCTGCCGCAGTGCCTCGGCCGCGCTGTGCGCCTCTCCCGCGACATGGAAACCGGGCACCTTCTCCACATAGGCGGCGTTGACGCGCGCCACCCGGATGTCGTCGTCCACTACCAGGACCTCGATCATCTCGACTCCTCCTCGGCGGCGGGGGCGGTGGTGGCCGTGCTGGCGGCCGGTTCCAGGGGCCGTTCCGTGCCCGGGACCCGCACCTGTTCCGGCGCCGGGTCCGGCTCCGCGAGTGCCTCAGGCAGCACGACGGTGAACTCCGCGCCCCCGCCCTCGGCGTCGGCCACGCGCGCGCTGCCGCCCTGTCGCTCCGCGAGCCGACGCACCAGAGGGAGCCCGATTCCGCGCTTGCCGTGCGCCGGGGGCTTCTTCGTGGACCATCCCTCCGTGAAGATCAACTCGCGCTGTTCCGCCGGGATTCCGGGGCCGGTGTCGCGCACTCTGAGGACCGCGGTACGGCCCTCCGCGCGCAGTTCGACCTCCACGCGCGCGTGCGGAGTGCCGGCGACGGCGTCCAGCGCGTTGTCGACCAGGTTGCCGACGATCGTGACCAGCTCCCTGGGGTCGATCAGCCGGTTCGGGAGCAGCGTCCGGTCCGAGACCCACAGGGCGACACCGCGCTCCGCCGCCACGGTGGCCTTGCCGACCAGCAGTGCGGCGAGCAGCGGATCGCGGATCTTCTCGGCGACCTGCTCCGCGGTGGCCCGGTGGTCGCCGACGACCTCACCGACGAACTCCACGGCGTCTTCGTACATCTCCAGTTCGAGCAGCCCCAGCAGGGTGTGCATGCGGTTGGCGTGCTCGTGGTCCTGGGCGCGCAGGGCATCGAGCAGACCGTGCGTGGAGTCGAGTTCGCGGCCGAGCTGCTCCAGTTCGGTGCGGTCGCGCAGGGTGGCGACGGCGCCCCCGTCGTCGGTGGGCATGCGGTTGGCGACCAGGACCCGCTGACCGCGCACGGTGAGCAGGTCGGTACCGGTCACCCGGCCGGCCAGCACATCGGTCGTACGTCCGGCGCCGAGCGCCTCGTCCAGGGATCGGCCGACGGCCTCCTCGCCGATGCCCAGCAGGCGCTGGGCCTCGTCGTTGAGGAGCCGGACGCGGCCCGCGCGGTCCAGGGCGACGACACCCTCGCGGATGCCGTGCAGTACGGCCTCGCGTTCCGCGAGCAGCGCCGCGATGTCCGAGAAGGCCAGGTCCCGGGTCTGCCGGTGCACCCTCCGGGAGATCACCCAGGCGGCCAGGGCGCCCACGGCCATGGCGCCGCCCGCGTAGGCGAACAGTCCCGGGATCGCGTGGATCAGCCGGGCGCGCACACTGTCGTACTCGATGCCGACCGAGACCGCCCCGACGATCCTGCCGTCGGTGTCGCGCAGTGGCACCTTGCCCCGGGCGGAGCGGCCCAGAGTGCCGCTGTCGATCTCCATGACCTCCTTGCCGGCCAGGGCCTCGCGGGGGTCGGTGGAGACGACCTTGCCGATCTCCGCCGGGTCCGTGTGCGACCAGCGCACGCCCCGCATGTCCATCACCACGACGTACTCGGCCCCGCTGGCTTTCCGGATCCGTTCCGCGTCGATCTGCACCGGTCCGTCGACCGACGGCTTGCTGCCTTGGAGATCCTCGGCGATCTGCGGCTGGGCGGCGGTGGTCTGCGCGATCGCCAGCGCCCGGCGCATCGCCTGGTCGTCCAGCTGATCACTGAGCGGTGCGAGGAACAGCCCGGTCGCGAGCACCGCGACTCCCGCGGCGATCGCCACCTGCATCAGCAGCACCTGCGAGAACATCCGCCGCGGCAGACCGAGGCGCAGGCGGCGTACGGGGGGAGTGGGGCTCATACCCATGAAGGTACGGGGATGAGTGGGCTGTGCCGTAGTGGGGTGTGACGTGGATCCCTTGATCAATACGTGTACGGGGTGCTTGACGGGTGGACGACGGCTGTCTTCCGCGTTGCGCGATCAGCGTGTGGGAGCCGTCGGCTCCAGTTCGCGCACCGACACCACATCCATCCGCGCCGGCGAACCCAGCGCCGACCCGCAGCTCTCCGGACGAGGCGGCGCGGAGGCGCTCTGGGCCACCGCGACGCTCCATTGGCGCCCGTCCGTGTGCGCGACGGTCACGTCCCAGCGCGGGGCCGAGCCGTCCGTCCGTACGACGCTCAGCGCGTCCGCCGTGTCCTCGCGCGCCGCCGAGCGGACGGCGAGTTCCGCGGCTTGTCCGGGCCGCTCCCAGGCGGAGCCGCCGCGGCAGCCCTCCACGACGACCCGCCCTTCGCGCACGCCCTGGAGGATCTCCTTGACGTGCGGCGCCTGGGCGCGGCCGTAGGCGTAGCCGTACGGCAGGACGAGCAGCGTCGGGGAGAAACGATGTCCGCCGAGGTGCGTGACCTCCCAGGCGCCCTCGACCCCGGAGGCGGCCAGTTCGGCCGCGAGAGGACGGCCGAGCAACGCGCAGCAGCGGTCGCGCTTGCCGTTGGTGCAGACGAGCGCGAGAGGATCGCCGGTGTGCGGCCGCCCCTGGAGCGCGGCGTCGAAGGACCGTGGGTCACCCGTGCCGAGCGCGGCGAAGTCGAGGTCGAGCAGCTGTTCGGGGGTACGGGTCGTGGCGCCGTGCAGCCAGGCGTTTCCGGGCGTGGTGTGGGCCGCGTACACCTGCCGTACGGCGGGCGTCCCGAAGTCGGCGTGGCGGCCGGGGCGGCGGATCAGCGCGATCCGTACGCCGGTGCCTTCGGCGGCCTGCTCCAGGGCGCGGCCGAGCGCGGGGTCCAGGTGGCTCATGGTGAGCGCCTGGGCACCCCAGGGGCCGGGCTGCTCCAGCAGCAGCCACGTCCTCGCGGTCGCCGCGGTTCCCGCGATGGGCTCGTCGAGGTCCCGGGAGACGGTCGTGCACCTACTCACAGAGGTGAGCCTAACCTGACTTGGAATGGGACGACTTCCAGCCGCGCGGAATGGGTGGTTCAGGGCGGTTGAGGGTGGTTGGCGGTGGCTGGGGGTGGCTTTGGGCGGGGTCGGGCTACTCCGGGAGCGGTTGCGGAGGGCGCTCGCCCACGTAGGTTCCGGACGGGCGCATCCGCAGGGGGCGCTCGTCGTACTCCTCCAGGGCGTGCGCGATCCAGCCCGCCGTACGGGCCACGGCGAAGATCGTCTCGCCTGCCGACGCGCCCATGCCGCAGGCGACCGTGAACACGGCCAGGGCGAGGTCCACGTTGGCGTGCAGCGGGGTGTGGCGGGCGGCGGTGGTCACGACGTCGCGGGCGGCGGCAAGAGCGGGCTCGGCCTGGGGCATCTCCTCCAGGAGGGTGAAGAGGGCACGCGCGCGTGGGTCCTCGCCGGGGTAGAGCCGGTGGCCGAGCCCGGGGACGCGGCGGCCCGCGCGCAGTTCGTCCGCGACCACGGGAGCCGCGTCGCCCTCGTCGAGCACCGCCAGGAGCATCTTGTGGGCCAGGCCGCTGGCGGCGCCGTGGAGCGGGCCTTCGAGGACGCCGAGGCCGGCCGAGACGGCCGCGTAGGGGTGCGCGCGGGCGGACGCGGCGACGCGCACGGCGAGGGTCGAGGCGGCCAGGTCGTGGTCGACGAGCAGGCCGAGAGCCGTGTCCAGGGTGCGCAGTGACGCTTCGTCGGGGACCCGGAAGGCGAGCCGGGTCCAGAGGCGGTGGGCCAGCGGGCCCTCGTCGCGGTGGCCCGGCGAGAGTGTCGGCAGGGCGGCGACCAGGGTGGGGATGAGGGTGCGGGCGGTGCCCAGGACGGTGTCCGCGGAGAGGTCGAAGCGGAGCGGGTCGGCCGCCGCCGCGGCGATCGCGGCGACGCGGAGCCGGTCGACCGGGTCGCTGTGCTCGGGCAGCGCGTTGACGGAGCGGCGGGCGGCGGCGACGGAGGCCTTGGGGGCGGTGAAGGTGACCCCGGGGCGCAGGGTGCCGGTCCACAGCCACTCGGCGACCTCTTCGTAGGAGTGACGCGAGGCCAGTTCGGCGGCGTCGACGCCCCGGAAGTAGTACCGGTCCTTGTCGATGAGGGTGAGCCGGGTCCGTACCGACAGCTCACCGCCGGAGCCCGAACTCCCGGCGCTTTCCCGCTTGTTGCGACGGGCGAGCGCCTCCACCTCCTTGGCGTCGAAGGTGCTGCCGCGGCCACTGGGATCACGTCGGCTGCTGAGCTGACCGCGGCTCACGTACGCGTACACGGTCTCGGGCTTCACGCCGAGCAGCTCGGCGGTCTCCTTGGTGCTCAGCCGCCGGCCGGAGGGGTCGGGGGCGGGTTCTTGATCGCGCATGAAGGTCACCGTATCCGTATGGATTGAGCATTGATTCAATCAATATTGACATCGTTTTAGTCAATCATGGACAGTCGAATCAAGTTCAGGGAGGAAACATGCCGATCAATCAGGCCGCTGCAGCGGCGACCACTGCTGTCGACGTACCGCGAGGGCTCGCGGGCGTCGTCGTCACCGACACTCGAATTGGTGACGTCCGGGGGCGTGAGGGCTTTTACCACTACCGCGAGTACTCCGCCGTCGAACTTGCGCAGACCCGCGGCTTCGAGGACGTCTGGCACCTCCTGGTCCACGGCGATCTGCCGGATGCGGACCGCCTCGCCGCCTTCACCGCCGAGACCGCGGCGCTGCGGCGGCTGCCCGACGAGGTACGGGCGGCGCTGCCCGCGATCGCGGCGGCGAGCGGCCGGTCCGGACCGCTGGCCGGAATGCGTACGGCGCTGTCGCTGCTCGGTGCGGCGAAGAGCTTCCGGCCCGTGTACGACATCGACGCGGAGCAGCGGCGGGCGGACGCCCTGGTCGCCTCGGCAGCCGTACCGACCGTGCTGACGGCGCTGTATCGGCTGGGGCGGGGGCTCGACCCGGTGGAGCCCCGGATCGACCTCCCGTATGCGGCCAACTACTTGTACATGTTGACGGGGTCGGAGCCGGACCCGTTGCACGCCAGGGCGATCGAGCAATACTTGATCTCAACCATTGATCACGGATTCAATGCATCAACATTCACGGCGAGGGTCATCGCGTCGACCGGGGCGGATGTGGCGGCGGCTCTGGTGGGGGCGGTGGGAGCCCTGTCGGGTCCGCTGCACGGCGGTGCCCCGAGCCGTGCGCTGGACACCCTGGACGCGATCGGCACGGCGGACCGCATCGACGGCTGGATCCGCGAACGGGTCCTCGTCGGTGACCGCATCATGGGCTTCGGCCACCCGGTCTACCGCACCGAGGACCCCCGATCCCGCATGCTCCGGGGCATCGCCGAGCGGTTCGGCGGCCCGCTGGTGGACCTGGCGGTCGAGGTCGAACGGCGGGTGGAGGCGATCCTGGCCGAACTGAAGCCGGGCCGGGAACTGCACACGAACGTCGAGTTCTACGCGGGCGTGGTCATGGAACTGTGCGGTCTGCCACGCGAGATGTTCACGCCGACGTTCGCGGCGGCTCGGGTGGTGGGCTGGAGCGCCAACATCCTGGAACAGGCGGAGGACTCGAAGATCATTCGGCCGGCGGCGCGGTATGTGGGGCCTGTGGCGCCGGTGGCGGTGCCGGCCGTCGCCTGAACGCCTGCGACCCGGCGCCGCGTCGAGCGGGCCGGGTCACCTCGTCCGGTCGGTGCTCAGAGATCTGGAATGTCGGCCTTGGCGCGAATAAGAGTTTCGCGAGTAATGACTACGATTCTTTCGTAGTCGGCGCGAGACGCATCGGAAGGAAGGTCGGGGTCGAGTGATTCGGTGGCATCGGTGCCGATGACAGCGAAACTTCCGTCGGACAACTCGAAGATATCGGGGCAATTTCCGCCCCCTGTACTCCCCCGGTCGACAGGAGGCACACCGATCCGACGGACAATCTTGCTCACTGTTGATTTCCTTTTCACGTCTCGCGGGCGGAAAGAAGTCTGCGCACGACTGCTGCGGGACGAAGGCGGCCCTGTGGGGCGTGCGCGTCGATATCCGGCGGCGTGGGCGACGGTCTTGTGGAGTTGCCCTGCGCGATCACGTGTGAGTCAACCCCAGTGCCGCCTGGGACAACTGGGAACTTGACCCGTTCGTTATGGCCCGTGGGTGTGATTTCTGGCGTGCGCTACTCGTCGGAGCCCGGGGGATCGCCGACCACCCACCACTCGTCGATGTCCGCATCCTCCAGTTGGCGCAGGAGGTCGTCGATCATGTGCCCCAACTCGGCCTCGTCCGAATCGTCCGGGATGGTCGCCCGCTGCCCTCGCGTGGCGTACCAGTACTCCCTGAATACGGGGTTCTGGAGGTGGCCGCGTAGGTGCCCGAAGAACTCCTCGCGACTCAGGTTGCCGATGCGGTAGTAGAAAAGGGCATTGGTGTACAGGGCGTTGGCGAAGAGGTACTGCTTCCGTTTCTGCGGGGAAGCCGGTACTTCGAAGATGTCGAGCACCTCGGCCAGATCGGGACTGTCGATGGCCTTGCTCAGCAGTTCCCAGTGGAGGCGCTGTTGGTGTGCCAGGTTGGTGTGGCGTTGCGTGAGCGCCACCTGTTCCAGGGATTCGAGCCGCATGCGCAGTGAGTCGAGCTCGTGACGTTGCGCGGCCAGGGTGGCGAGGGCGCCCGTCATCAGGCCGAGGCCCGCTGCCAGGGCAGGGCCGAGTCCCCGCATCACGCTCTTCCGTATGGTCATGTCAACCCCCGAATCAGGCGGCCGTCCGCCGGTCGTCGGAATGCGGGTCGACGGAGGGGGACCGGCGAGCGATGGGCGGCGCTTGCCGCCTCCAGAGTGCCGAGCGGCTCTGATCGGCGGGGGAGGCGGAGAGGAGGCGCACGGAAGGAAGCGAGGGTCGCACACTCCGGCGCCATGTCAGACGTGTGCCCCGCCCCGGCTGCTAACAATCGTTCACTCAGGGACGATTCCTCCGGCTCGTATCCTGGGGCGGCATTCGTTCCCCGTACGTGCGCGCGGCCGTGAGCCGGTGTGCGCGTCCGCGTGAGAGAGGTCGCAGATTGAGTCAGCCGGGTCCGGGTCCGAGCAGTCACCAGATCCCCGTCATCGTTCTCGCCGGCTTCCTCGGCTCCGGCAAGACCACCCTCCTCAACCACCTCCTGCACCGCAGCGGTGGCAGCCGTATCGGGGCCCTCGTCAATGACTTCGGGGCCATCGAGATCGACGCCATGGCCGTCGCGGGGGCCCTGGGGGACTCCACCGTCTCCCTGGGGAACGGGTGTCTGTGCTGCGCCGTTGATGCGAGTGAACTTGATGTCTATCTTGATCGACTCGCTCAACCCTCGACCCGGATCGACGTCATCGTCATCGAGGCCAGTGGACTCGCCGAGCCGCAGGAACTCGTGCGCATGGTGCTCGCCAGTGAGAATCCCCGGGTCGTGTACGGAGGGCTCGTCGAGGTCGTCGACGCCGTGGAGTTCGACGACACGCGGGCGAGGCATCCCGAGATCGACCGCCATCTCGCCCTCGCCGATCTCGTCGTCGTCAACAAGGTCGGCCAGGTCGCCGACGGCGGCGAGCGGGTCTTGAGGACCGTCCGCGGGCTGGTCGACCGCGCCGCTGTCGTCCCCGCCGACTACGGGCGCGTGGACCCCGAGTTCCTCTTCGACTGCCGGCCCACCGAGGAGCGTATCGGGCAGCTGTCCTTCGACGACCTGCACGATCACGGGGAGGACGGGGAGGACGGCGAGGACGAGGAGCAGGGCCACTCCGGGCATCTGCACGCCGCCTACGACAGTCTCTCCTTCAGCTCCTCGGCGCCTCTCGACCCGCGTCGGCTGATGGAGTTTCTCGACAGCCGGCCCGCAGGGCTCTACCGCATCAAGGGGTACGTCGACTTCGGGCCGCACGACCCGCGCAACCGGTACGCCGTGCACGCCGTCGGGCCGTTCCTGCGGTTCTATCCCGAGCCCTGGGCCGACGGCGAGGACCGGCTCAGCCGGCTCGTCCTCATCGGGTCCGGCATCGGACTGCCCGCCCTCGGCAAGGAGTTGGAGGCCTGTATGGACGACGCCCCACATGCCGACGAACACAGCATGTGGGGCGTCCTGAGATACGTACAGGAGTCGAGCCCGGAAGGCTCCGAAGAGATCGGCTGACCTGCGCCGGGCCCGTCTACAGCGGGCCCGTCACCACGCCCACCGTCTTCGGCAGCGACACGCCCGAGCCGTCGCGGCGCGGGTCCATCTCGGGGAGTTCCGCCGGCATGCCGTTCTTCTGGGACGCGCGCGCCGGTGCCGGGCCCGCCCAGGCCACGGACAGACAGTCCTCGCCCTTCAGGAACCGCTGGCAGCGGACACCGCCGGTGGCGCGGCCCTTGCGCGGGTACTGGTCGAACGGGGTCAGCTTCGCCGTCGTCTGCACCGAGTCGTCCAGCGTGCCGCGCGAGCCCGCGACCGTGAAGACGACCGCGTCCACCGCCGGGTCCACCGCCGTGAACGAGATCACCTTGGCGCCGTCCGTCAGCTTGATGCCGGCCATACCGCCGGCCGGGCGGCCCTGGGGACGGACATGGGCGGCCTGGAAACGCAGCAACTGGGCGTCGTCCGTGATGAAGACCAGGTCCTCCTCGCCCGTACGCAGCTCGGCGGCGCCGACGATCCGGTCGCCCTCCTTGAGCGTGATGACCTCCAACTCCTCCTTGTTGGAGGGATAGTCGGGGACCACCCGCTTGACGACGCCCTGTTCTGTGCCGATCGCGAGGCCCGGGGACGACTCGTCGAGCGTCGTCAGACAGACCACCTTCTCGCCGTCCTCCAGGGAGAGGAACTCCGACAGGGGGGCGCCGCCCGAGAGGTTGGGCGCCGACATCGTGTCGGGGAGCTGGGGCAGGTCGATGACGTTGATGCGCAGCAGGCGGCCGGCCGACGTCACCGCGCCCACCTCGCCCCGCGCCGTCGCCGGGACCGCGGAGACGATCAGGTCGTGCTTCGTCCGTCGGCCGTCCTCGTCCGCCGGGAACGGCTCGCCGTTCGCCGTACGCGCCAGCAGGTCCGTCGAGGACAGCAGCACCCGGCACGGGTCGTCGGCCACCTGGAGCGGAACCGCGGCGGCGGTGGCGGCACCGGCCGACTCCAGCAGGACCGTACGCCGGTCGGTGCCGAACTTCTTGGCCACCGAGGCCAGTTCGGTCGAGACCAGCTTGCGGAGTTCTGCGTCCGACTCCAGGATCCGGGTCAGCTCCGCGATCTCGGCGGCCAGCCGGTCCTTCTCGGACTCCAGCTCGATGCGGTCGAACCGGGTCAGCCGGCGCAGCGGGGTGTCCAGGATGTACTGCGTCTGGATCTCGGACAGGCCGAAGCGCTCCATCAGGCGTTCCTTCGCCTGTGCGGAGTTGTCGCTGGAGCGGATCAGCCGGATGACCTCGTCGATGTCCACCAGCGCGGTGAGCAGGCCCTCGACCAGGTGCAGCCGGTCGCGGCGCTTGCCGCGACGGAACTCCGAGCGCCGCCGCACGACCTCGAAGCGGTGGTCGAGATAGACCTCCAGGAGTTCCTTGAGGCCGAGCGTTAGGGGCTGGCCGTCCACCAGCGCCACGTTGTTGATGCCGAAGGACTCCTCCATCGGCGTCAGCTTGTAGAGCTGTTCCAGGACGGCTTCCGGCACGAAGCCGTTCTTGATCTCGATGACCAGACGCAGGCCGTGGTTGCGGTCGGTGAGGTCCTTGACGTCGGCGATGCCCTGGAGCTTCTTCGCGCCGACCAGGTCCTTGATCTTGGCGATCACCTTCTCCGGGCCGACGGTGAAGGGCAGTTCGGTGACGACCAGGCCCATGCGTCGCGGCGTCACGTTCTCCACCGACACCGTGGCGCGGATCTTGAACGTGCCGCGGCCCGTCTCGTACGCGTCCCTGATGCCGGCGAGGCCGACGATCCGGCCGCCGGTGGGCAGGTCGGGGCCCGGGACGTGCCGCATCAGGGTGTCGAGGTCCGCGTTCGGATAGCGGATCAGGTGCCGGGCGGCCGAGATGACCTCGCCCAGGTTGTGCGGCGGCATGTTCGTGGCCATACCGACCGCGATACCCGACGCGCCGTTCACCAGCAGGTTCGGGAAGGCGGCGGGCAGCGCCACCGGTTCCTGCTCCTGGCCGTCGTAGTTCGGCGCGAAGTCGACCGTGTCCTCTTCGATCGACTCCGTCATCAGGGACGTCGCGTCGGCCATCCGGGCCTCGGTGTACCGCATGGCGGCCGGCGGGTCGTCGTTGCCCAGCGAACCGAAGTTGCCATGGCCGTCGACCAGCGGCACACGCATGGAGAAGGGCTGGGCGAGCCGCACCAGGGCGTCGTAGATCGACGAGTCGCCGTGCGGGTGCAGCTTACCCATGACCTCGCCGACGACACGGGCGCACTTCACATAGCCGCGGTCGGGGCGCAGGCCCATCTCGTTCATCTGGTAGACGATGCGACGGTGCACGGGTTTGAGGCCGTCACGGGCGTCGGGGAGGGCTCGGGAGTAGATGACCGAGTACGCGTACTCGAGGAAGGAGCCCTGCATCTCGTCGACGACGTCGATGTCGAGGATCCGCTCCTCGAAGTCATCGGGCGGCGGGGTCTTCGTGCTGCGGCGGGCCATCGCTGCCGGCTCCTTCTGTTTCCTGGTCGTTCGCTTACGGGGTGCTTGAGTCGGTGTCTTGCTGGGACGTGAACGGGATCTGACGCGGACCATTGTGGACTGCCGCACTGACAACGCGGACCAAGGCCCGTCCCTGCGGCGGTGTTGGGCGGTGGGCGCCGTTGCTGAAACGTACCGCCCCGACGCTGCGGAATCTCGCTGTCGGCGTACGTCCGCCGGGAACTTCGCCAGCACTCCGCACGCTTGCATACAGTGGCAGGACCGGCAGGAAATCAGCGGTTGCAACAACCGCATCCGCGATCGAAGGGACGTACATGCCCATGGGTCACACGGCCACAGCCGAGGCAGGCTCCGGCGGCCTGACAGCGACAGAGCACCGCCTCGCCAACGGGCTGCGCGTGGTGCTCTCCGAGGACCACCTGACCCCGGTCGCGGCGGTGTGCCTCTGGTACGACGTCGGGTCACGCCACGAAGTCAAGGGCCGTACGGGCCTGGCTCACCTTTTCGAGCACCTGATGTTCCAGGGCTCGGGCCAGGTGAAGGGCAACGGCCACTTCGAACTGGTCCAGGGCGCGGGCGGCTCGCTCAACGGCACCACCAGCTTCGAGCGCACCAACTACTTCGAGACCATGCCCACCCACCAGCTGGAGCTCGCCCTCTGGCTGGAGGCCGACCGCATGGGCTCGCTGCTCGCGGCCCTCGACGACGAGTCCATGGAGAACCAGCGGGACGTCGTCAAGAACGAACGCCGGCAGCGCTACGACAACGTCCCCTACGGGACGGCGTTCGAGAAGCTGACCGCCCTCGCCTACCCGGAGGGCCACCCCTACCACCACACGCCGATCGGCTCGATGGCGGACCTGGACGCGGCGACCCTGGAGGACGCCCGCGCCTTCTTCCGCACGTACTACGCGCCCAACAACGCCGTCCTGTCGGTCGTCGGGGACATCGACCCCGAGGAGACGCTCGCCTGGGTCGAGAAGTACTTCGGCTCCATCGCCGGGCACGACGGCAAGCCCGCGCCGCGCTCCGGCGCCCTCCCCGACGTCATCGGCGAGCAGCTGCGCGAGGTCGTCGTCGAAGAGGTCCCCGCGCGCGCGTTGATGGCCGCCTACCGCCTCCCGGAGGACGGCACGCGCGCGTGCGACGCGGCCGACCTGGCGCTCACCGTCCTCGGCGGCGGCGAGTCCTCCCGCCTCTACAACCGGCTCGTACGGCGGGACCGTACGGCGGTGGCGGCCGGCTTCGGCCTGCTGCGGCTGGCCGGAGCGCCCTCCCTGGGCTGGCTGGACGTGAAGACCTCCGCGGACGTCGAGGTGCCGGTCATCGAGGCCGCCGTCGACGAGGAGCTCGCGCGGTTCGCCGCCGAGGGCCCCACGGCCGAGGAAATGGAGCGCGCCCAGGCCCAGTTGGAGCGCGAGTGGCTGGACCGCCTCGGCACGGTCGCGGGCCGCGCCGACGAACTGTGCCGCTTCGCCGTGCTGTTCGGCGACCCGCAGCTCGCGCTGACCGCCGTCCAGCGCGTACTGGAGGTGACCGCCGAGGAGGTCCAGCAGGCCGCCAAGGACCGGCTGCGCCCCGACAACCGCGCGGTGCTCGTCTACGAGCCGGTCGCCGGAGAGACCGCCGAGGACGCGGATCCCCCCGAGGACCCCGAGGCCGAGGCCACGGTCGAAGCCGGCGACAAGGACGAGGAGGCGGCCAAGTGACCGAGCTCACCACGATGAAGTTCCACCCCCAGCCCCAGGCGGGCGAAGCCAGGCCCTGGGCCTTCCCGGCCCCCGGACGCGGCACGCTCGACAACGGCCTGACCGTTCTGCGCTGCCACCGCCCCGGCCAGCAGATCGTCGCCGTCGAGGTGCTCGTCGACGCTCCTCTGGAGGCCGAGCCGGCCGGTCTCGACGGCGTGGCCACGATCATGGCCCGGGCCTTCTCCGAAGGCACCGACAAGCACTCCGCCGAGGAGTTCGCCGCCGAACTGGAGCGCTGCGGCGCCACCCTCGACGCGCACGCCGACCACCCCTGCGTCCGCCTCAGCCTCGAAGTCCCCGTGTCGCGGCTCCCCAAGGCGCTCGGCCTGCTGGCCGACGCCCTCAGGGCACCCGCGTTCGCGGACAGCGAGATCGAGCGGCTGGTGCGCAACCGGCTCGACGAGATCCCGCACGAGACGGCCAACCCGGCCCGCCGCTCCGCCAAGCAGCTCTACAAGGAGCTGTTCCCGGAGACCTCGCGCATGTCCCGGCCGCGCCAGGGCACCGAGGAGACGGTCGCGAAGATCGACTCCGCGGCCGTACGCGCCTTCTACGAGAGGCACGTCCGCCCCGCCACGGCCACCGCCGTGGTCGTCGGCGACCTCACCGGCGTCGACCTGGACGCGCTGCTCGGCGAGACCCTGGGGGCCTGGACCGGCTCGACGGCCCAGCCGCGGCCCGTGCCGCCGGTGACCGCCGACGACACCGGCCGCGTCGTCATCGTGGACCGCCCGGGCGCCGTACAGACCCAGCTGCTCATCGGCCGCATCGGCGCCGACCGGCACGACCGTGTCTGGGCCGCCCAGGTCCTCGGCACGTACTGCCTCGGCGGCACCCTCACCTCCCGCCTGGACCGCGTCCTGCGCGAGGAGAAGGGCTACACCTACGGTGTGCGGGCGTTCGGCCAGGTCCTGCGCTCGGCCCCGGACGGCACGGGCGCCGCGCTGCTCGCCATCAGCGGCTCCGTCGACACACCGAACACCGGTCCCGCCCTGGAGGACCTCTGGAAGGTGCTGCGCACACTCGCGGCCGAGGGGCTCACCGACGCCGAGCGCGATGTCGCGGTGCAGAACCTGGTGGGTGTCGCCCCGCTCAAGTACGAGACGGCGGCGGCCGTGGCGAGCACGCTGGCCGACCAGGTCGAGCAGCACCTGCCCGACGACTACCAGGCCACGCTGTACCGGCAGCTCGCCGCCACCGGCACCGTGGAGGCCACCGCGGCGGCCGTGAACGCCTTCCCGGTGGACCGGCTGGTGACGGTCCTCGTCGGTGACGCGGCGACGATCGAGGAGCCCGTCAGGGCCCTCGGCATCGGCGAAGTGAGCGTCGTACCCGCCGAGTAGCGGCACCGTGATGCACGACAGGGGCCCGGTGACGGAAGCGTCACCGGGCCCCTCTTGTCCATATTGATGGGCAAGTTGCCCGTATTGATGGAGAGGTTGACCGTCTGACCTGTGGCATGCGCTACAAAACCCGTGATCGGTTTGTTGATTGAAAGTTACGCGGCTTAGCGTCGGTCCGGCTGTCCGTCACGCACTACGCCGCAGCCGCGGCACCCGGACAGTCATCGCCGAGTCCCCACATGGCGCGAGCCAGGGGAGCCGGGGACCCACACTGTGCAGTCCCTGGGGTGAATCGGACGCCCGCGCGCCCAGCGAGGGGGTCCGTAGGAGACCTTCCTGCTCCGAACCCGTCAGCTAACCCGGTAGGCGAGAAGGAAGGAAAGGACCAGCCACTACATGGCGTTCACCCGCGCCACCGGGAAGCACCGTCGTCCCAGCCGCCCCAGTCTCGTCACCCGTACGACCGTCCGCGCGGCCGGAGTCGCGGCCCTCGCCACCACCGGCGTCGTCGGCACCCTCGCCGCCCCGGCGCTCGCCGGGGAGTCCGCCGTCGAGCAGACCGGCCTCACCCCGGTGATCTCCATCGGCGAGACGCTCGCCGACCAGATCGACGCGCAGGCCGCGGCCCAGGAGCAGGCCGCAGAGAAGGCCGCCGCCGAGAAGCGGGCCGTCGCAGCCGAGAAACGCGCCCTGGCCGCCGCGAAGAAGGAGGCGGAGGAGCGGGCCAAGGAGGCACGCGAGACGGAGGCCCGCGCCGCCCGCGAGGCCGAGCGCAAGCGCCTCAACACCTTCGTCGCCCCGATCTCCGGCTCGTACATCTCGACCGGCTACAAGGCGGGCGGCGCCGTCTGGTCCTCCGGCAGCCACACCGGCATCGACTTCCACGCATCGTCCGGCACCACCGTCCACTCGGTGGGCTCCGGCACCGTCGTCGAGGCGGGCTGGGGCGGCGCCTACGGCAACAACATCGTGATCAAGATGATTGATGGTACGTACACTCAGTACGGTCATCTGTCGTCCATCAACGTGTCCGTCGGTCAGACGGTCACCCCGGGCCAGCAGATAGGTCTCTCCGGGGCCACCGGCAACGTCACCGGTGCGCACCTCCACTTCGAGGCCCGCACGACCGCGGAGTACGGCTCGGACATGGACCCCGTCGCCTACCTCCGCTCGCACGGTGTGAACGTCTGACAGCCACGCGCATCTCTTGTCGTCGCCCCGGCTCCCCGAGCCGGGGCTTTCGGCGTTTCCGGCGGCCCTGTGTCCAAAAAATATCCCTGGATTCCGGCCCGCCGTCGGAAATTCCGGTTCTCTGCAATAGAGTCACTGAACACACGTCAATCGTCGACGTTTCACGGGGATTAAAGCGGAGGTCGGACATGCGTATTCCGGCGCACTCGGTATGCACGGCGATCCGGGACGACATCGTCGCCGGTGTCTACGAGCGCGGCAGCCGGCTCACCGAGGAACTGCTCGCGCGCCGGTACGGCGTCTCGCGCGTCCCCGTCCGCGAGGCCCTGCGCACCCTGGAGGCCGAGGGCTTCGTGGTGACCCGGCGGCACGCGGGCGCGTGCGTCGCGGAACCGACCGAGCAGGAGGCCTCCGACCTGCTGGAGATGCGCATGCTCCTGGAGCCGCTGGGTGCCTCCCGGGCCGCCCAGCGACGCACCGAGGCCCATCTGAAAGTGCTGCGCGGCCTGGTCAGGCTGGGGCAGGAGCGGGCCAGGAGGGGCAACAGCGAGGACCTGCGCTCCCTGGGTGGCTGGTTCCACGAGACGCTCGCCCAGGCCTCCGGAAGCCATGCCCTGACCTCGACGCTCACCCAGCTCCGGCACAAGATCGCCTGGATGTACGCGGTGGAGGCCCCGGCCAACCCCGTCGAGTCCTGGACCGAGCACGGGGCGATCGTGGACGCCGTGGCACGCGGCGACAGTGAGCGGGCGCGAGCCGTCACGGCGCTGCACACCGAGCGGGCGACCGGCGCGCACCGGCTGCGCTTTCCGGGCGGCGGAGACCGTCCGGAACGTGTGAGGACTTCGCAACATCCCGTAAACATGACGGGCCTGCGTCATTAACACGGGCGCCGTATACAAAGAGGGTGGAATTCGCGGGGGATTATTTCTGCTGCCCATAAACGATAAACGCGAAGGGCTCACCCGGAATTCC